>NZ_JBFUCJ010000034.1:0-56985 GCF_056405295.1 Variovorax sp. P1_H2
GTTGCTGCAGGTCCTGCATCAGGTTGAGCACCTGGGCCTGCACCGAGACGTCGAGCGCGCTGACCGGCTCGTCGGCCACGATCAGCTTGGGCCGCGTGATCAGGGCCCGCGCGATCGCGATGCGCTGCCGCTGGCCACCGGAGAACTCGTGGGGGTACTTGTCCATGTCGGTGCTGCGCAGGCCGACGGCGGCGAGCGACTCGGCCGCGCGCTCGCGCTGCTCTTTTCGCGTTGACGCTTCGGCCAAGGCGTCGAGCGGCTCGGCGACGATGCGGGCCACGGTCTGGCGCGGATCGAGCGAGCCGTAGGGGTCCTGGAACACCATCTGGAAATCGCGCCGCGCGGTGCGCAGCTCGGCCTTCGACAAGGCATTCAGGTCGCGGCCCTCCAGCCGCACGCTGCCGGAGGTGGGCGCGTCGAGCGCCATCACGAGGCGCGCGATGGTCGACTTGCCCGAGCCCGATTCGCCGACGATGCCGAGGCTGCGTCCGGGCTGGACGCTGAAGCTGACGCCGTTGAGCGCCTTGACCAGCGGCGGCGGCGCGAAGAGCGTCTCGCGCGGCAGCGCGTAATGGCGCACGAGGTCGGTCACCTGCAGCAGCGCGGCGCCGTCTGCCGAGCCGGATCGGACCGTGGGTGGGAGTGTGGGGTTCATGGCAGTCACGCGCAGGCCGCAGCGCCTTGCGCCGCCACTTCGTCGAGCCGAAGGCAGCGCACGGCATGGCCGCTGGGCTGCACGGTCAGCGGCGGCGGGTGGGTCTGGCAGGCCGCCACGGTGAAGCCGCAGCGGCCGGCGAAGGGACAGCCCGGCGGCAGGTCCACCAGTTCGGGCACGCTGCCGCGGATGGTGGCGAGCCGCTCGCCGCGCGGCGCGCCGATCACCGGCCGGGCCGCGAACAGGCCGCGGGTGTAGGGGTGGGCGCGCTCGGCGAAGACCGCGGCGGTCGGGCCGCTCTCGACCATGCTGCCGCCGTACATCACGAGCATGCGCCGCACGCTGTTGGCGATCACGCCGAGGTCGTGCGAGATCAGGATCAGCGCCATGCCCATTTCCGCGACCAGGCCCTGGATCAGGTCCAGCACCTGCTTCTGGATGGTCACGTCGAGCGCGGTGGTGGGCTCGTCGGCAATCAGCAGGTCCGGGCCGCAGGCCAGCGCCATCGCGATGCCGATGCGTTGCCGCTGGCCGCCCGAAAACTGGTGCGGATAGGCGTCGAGCCGCGAGGCCGCATCGGGAATGCCGACCCGCTCGAGCAGGCCCAGCGCCTCCTTGCGCGCCTCGGCCTTCGACACGCCGCGATGCAGCCGCAGCGGCTCTCCGACTTGGCGCGCGATCGTGTGCAGCGGGTTCAGCGCCGTCATCGGCTCCTGGAAGATCATGCCGATGCGGTTGCCGCGGATGCCGCACATCGTCTTCTCCGGCAGCCCGACGAGCTCCTGGCCGTCGAGGCGGATGCTGCCCGTCACCCGGGCGTTGCCCGGCAGCAGCCCCATGAGCGACATGACGGTGATCGACTTTCCGCAGCCGGATTCGCCGACGATGCCCAGCGTCTCGCCGCGCTCGAGCGAAAAGGAGATGCCGCGCACGGCTTCGGCCGGGCCGCGCTGGGTCTGCAGCTGCACGCGGAGGTCGTTGACTTCGAGAAGTGGCATGTCGGGTTTCAGCGGGCGCGTGCGAGGCGCGGGTCCAGAAGGTCGCGCAGTCCGTCGCCGAGCAGGTTCAGGCCCAGCACCGCGAATGCGATCGCCAGGCCGGGGAAGACGGCCAGCAGCGGCTGCTGGAACATCAGCGTCTGCGCCTCGCTGAGCATGCGGCCCCAAGAGGGCTGCGGCGGCTGGGTGCCGAGACCGAGATACGACAGCGCCGCCTCGGCCAGGATCGCGATCGCGAAGCGGATGGTGATCTGCACGATCAGCACGGCGGAGATGTTCGGCAGCACGTGCTGCAGCGTGATCGCCAGCGGCCCCTTGCCGCAGGCGCGCGCGGCGGCGATGTACTCGCGCGACCAGATCGCGTTGGCCGAGGCGCGGGTGATGCGCGCGAAGGTCGGGATGTTGTAGATGCCGATGGCGACGATCGCGTTGACGATGCCGGCGCCGAACACCGCCGTCATCATGATGGCCGAGAGGATGGCCGGGAAGGCGAGCGAGAAATCGGCGAAGCGCATGATGGCTTCCTCGACCCAGCCGCGCCGCGCCGCCGCGATCAGACCCAGCGCGGTGCCGACCACCAGCCCGATGCCCACGGCGATCACGCCGACCAGGATCGACGCCCGCGCACCGACCAGCAGCAGCGAGGCGACGTCGCGCCCGAAGGCGTCGGTGCCCAGCCAGTGGCTGGCCGATGGCGCCTGCATCTTGTTCGCCATGTCCATCGCATAGGGTGACCAGGGCGTCCAGACCAGCGAGACGGCCGCGGCCAGGATCAGCAGCAGGCTCAGGACGGCGCCGATCGTGAAGCTGCGGTGCTGCAGCGCGCGGCGCCAGAAGCCCGGCGCCTTGGGCGCACCTGCGCCCGGGAGTGCAATGGCGCTCATATGTCGCTGGCCTTGATGCGCGGGTCGATCACCGCATAGAGCACGTCGACCACGAAATTGACGAACACGACCAGCGCCGCCAGCAGCATCACGCAGTTGCGCACCACGATCAGGTCGCGGTTGCTGATGGCCTGGAAGATCAAGCGGCCGAGGCCCGGCAGGTAGAACACGTTCTCGATCACGATGGTGCCGGCCAGCAGCTCGGAGAACTGCATGCCCATCACGGTGACGACCGGAATGAGCGCGTTGCGCAGCACGTGCAGCCAGAGCACCGCGCGCTGCGACACCCCCTTGGCGCGCGCGGTGCGCACGAAGTCCTCGCGCATCACCTCGAGCACCGCCGAGCGCGTGATGCGCGCCAGGATCGCGGACTGCACCACGGCCAGCGACAGGGCCGGCAGCAGCAGCGACTTGAGGCCGCCCAGCACGCCCGCGGCACCTTCGCCCCAGCCGTCGAAGCCGCCCGCGGAGAACCACTGCAGCTTCACGGAGAACAGGAGGATCAGCAGGATGGCGAACCAGAAGTTCGGAACGGCGATGCCCACCTGCGTCAGGCTCATCAGGCCGACGTCGCCGAGCTTGTTGTGGCGCGCCGCGGCCGTCACGCCGACGAACAGCGCCAGCGCCGTGGTGAGGCTCATCGCCAGCACCGCCAGTGGAATGGTGAGCGCGAGCCGCTCCAGGATCAGGTCGAGCACCGGCGAGCCGTAGGCGTAGCTGTCGCCGAGCTTGCCGGTCAAGAGGCCGCCGATCCAGTGCCAGTAGCGCGTCCAGGCCGGCTGGTCCAGGCCCAGCTTGGTGGCCAGCGCGGCCACCGCGTCGGGCGAGGCGTCCGGGCCCATGAGCATTTGCGCAGCATTGCCGGGCAGGATCTCGAGCACGAGGAAGACGATGACCGAAGCGCCGATCAGCGTCCCGACCAGCGTGGCCAGTCGCTTGAGCAGGAAGAGTCCCATCCTAGTTCTCCACCACGCGATCGCGTGACGCGCGATGCATGAGACTTCGCCGAGTTTCGGATCGGGCGTTCGGGGCGCGTGTCGAGGCCACCGGGTGGCCCCCTCCGCGAATGTCCCCCGGCTTCGCCTCCTCCTTTATTTCGCTGCGGGGGCCACCCGATGCCCTCGGCACGGGTAAGCACGTGGGGCACCGGCCGATCAACAACTGCCGTACTGGATCACGCCGATGGTGTGCTCTGCGCAGCGAAATCAAGGAGGAGGCCGCAGGCCGGGGGACATTCGCGGAGCAGAGTACGCCGTCGGCGTGAGCCCGCCCCAGCTCATCCAGGCCGCATCGAATCGAGAAGCTCGCATTCATCCTAGTGCGTCATATGCAGCTTGCGATGGCGCGGCCGACATCGACCGTGCTGGCGGTGCCACCCATGTCGCGAGTCCGCGGGCCGTCGGTCAGCACCGTCTCGATGGCGGCGAGGATCGACGCCGAGGCCTGCGCATAGACACTGTCGCCGTTGCCCAGGTGGTCCAGCATCAAGGCGGCGGACCAGATCTGGCCGATCGGATTGGCCACGCCCTTGCCGGCGATGTCGGGCGCGGAGCCGTGCACCGGCTCGAACAGCGACGGGAAGCGGCGCTCGGGGTTCAGGTTGGCGGACGGCGCGATGCCGATGGTCCCGGTGCAGGCGGGGCCCAGGTCGGACAGGATGTCGCCGAAGAGGTTGGAGGCCACGACGACATCGAACCAGTCGGGGTGCTGCACGAAGTGCGCGCACAGGATGTCGATGTGGAACTTGCTGGTCGCGATGTCGGGATAGCGCCTGGCCATCTCCGCCAGCCGCTCGTCCCAGTACGGCATGGTGACCGAGATGCCGTTCGACTTGGTGGCCGCCACCAGGTTCTTGCGCGGCCGCTTGCTGGCGAGCTCGTAGGCGTATTGAAGGATCCGGTCGACGCCGACGCGCGTGAACACGGCCTCCTGGATCGCCATTTCGCGGGGCGTGCCTTCGAACAGCCGGCCGCCCACCGAGGTGTACTCGCCCTCGGTGTTCTCGCGCACCACGAGGAAGTCGATGTCGCCTGGCTTGCGATGCGCGAGCGGTCCGGGCACGCCGGGCATCAGGCGCACCGGACGCAGGTTCACGTACTGGTCGAACTCCCTGCGGATCTTGATCAGCAGGCCCCAGACCGCGACGTGGTCGGGCACCTTGTCCGGCGCACCGACCGCGCCGAAGTAGATCGCGTCGTGCCCCCCGATGCGCTCGGCCCAGTCCACGGGCATCATCAGCCCGTGGCGGACGTAGTGCTCGGAGCCCCAGTCGAAATGGTCGAAGACGAACTCGATGCCGAAGCGGCGCCCCACGGCGTCGAGCACACGAAGGCCTTCTGGCACCACTTCGATTCCGATGCCATCTCCCGGGACGACGGCGATTCTGTGTTTTCGTTGCATCGATCAAGCACCCGCTTCTTCAAGACTGTTTCGATTCCAGCGCCCGCGCTGCAAAGCGGGCATTCCTCGAAGAAGTCTAGAACCCGGGCCGCGCGGCCCGATCGGGGTTGATACGTAATTTGCCTTGCCAAAATCAGAAGGCTTGCGCGTGAGACTTAAGAATGAAATCCCTAATTTGCGCTGGAGGAATTGTGGGTTGGCGTTCTGATTATTAGAAGGCTAGAGCCGGGGCCGGGGCCGGCTATTTGTCGGCCGGCGACTCTCTCGCACGGCGCAGGTTGTCGCGCATCGTCGCGAGCTCGGCGCGCATCGGTCAGCGCAGTACGCCCTCGGCGACTGGCGGCGTCGTCGCGGAGTTCGTAGGTCGAGCCGTTGTAGCCGCCGGCCTGCAGTTCGAAGGCAGCGCGGAGCGTTCCTGCTTCCCCGGAGGCCTGAGCCTTGGTTCGTTCACTTGGTGCGTTCCTGCCGCACGATGCATCGGAAGCCCAGGTGCGAGGTCGATGTATCGACGGGTTGCGGCATGCGCGCGGCGGGCCTATAGCGCCTGCAATAGTTCGGCGCGCACAGGTGCGAGCCGCCCTTCATCACCTTGCGCGGGATCGGGATGTCCGGCATGCCGGGATCGAAGCTTTGCTCCTTCGCGGCGCCGCGCGGGTTCACGGGGATGCAGCAGGCCTTGAGCTTCTCGTCCGGGTGGCGCGGCGCGTACCAGGTGTCGGTCCACTCCCAGACGTTGCCGATCATGTCGTACAGGCCGTAGGCGTTGGCCGCGAAGCTGCGCACCGGCGAGGTCCCCGTGAAGCCGTCCTCGGCCAGGTTCTGCCAGGGGAACTCGCCCTGAAAGGTGTTGGCCTGGTGAACGCCGCCGGGCACGAGTGCACTGCCCCAGGCGTATTCGGCGCCTTCGAGCCCGCCGCGCGCGGCGAACTCCCATTCGGCTTCGGTCGCGATCTCTTTGCCGGCCCACTTCGCATACGCCTCGACATCGCTCCATGCGAGGTGCACCACGGGATGGTCGTCCTTGCCGACGATGCTGCTGCCCACCCCCTGCGGCTGGCGCCAGTTGGCGTCGGGGACGAACTGCCACCACTGGAAGTGATCGCGCAGGCTCACGCGGCCGGGCGGCGCCACGAAGACCGAGGAAGCGGCCTTGAGCATCTCGGGCAGCGCGCCCGGGTAGTCCTTGGGATCGGGTGGTATCTCGCAGAAGGTGACGTGGCCAGTGGCTTCGACGAAGGCTCTGAACTGCGCGTTGGTGACCGGCGTCGCATCCATCCAGAAGCCGTCGACCGTCACGCGGTGCGCCGGCTTCTCTTCCGGGTAGTGATGGTCGGACCCCATGCGGAAGGTGCCGCCAGGGATCCACAGCATGCCCGGGTGCGGCGCTGCGAGGACGTCGGTCGATGCGGAAGTTTCAGTCGTCATGCGGTGGGTCGGAACTTGAGGCCGGTGTCGCAGCAGAGGCTGCCCCTTGCGGCCATGTCGAGCAGTGAATCGTCGCGCTTGCAGTTCATGCGACGATAGCCGAATTTCGGCGACGTGATCGCAGTCATTGCGGCGACTGGGCCCGCGGGGCGTCGAGCCGACCGGGCGCCCCGTGGCCGCGCCCCAACCCATCTCGGCGACGGGAAGGGTCGGTCAGTCGTCAGTCAGGCACCGAGCCGCGTTTGAGTCAAAGCCTTACGGCCGACTGGCCGCCGAGATCACGATCTCGACGCGGCGGTTCTTCGCCTTGCCTTGCGGCGTGTCGTTGCTCGCCACCGGCCGTGCATCGCCGAAGCCCTGCGCCGAGATCGAGTTCTGCGGCACGCCCTTCGAGGTGAGGAAGCGCGCGACGTTGTCCGCCCGTGCCGACGAGAGCTCGAGATTGGACGGGAAGCGGGACCGAAGCTCCGGACCGATCGGCACGTTGTCGGTGAAGCCCTGAACGATGATCTGCTGGCCGGGCAGGTTTGAAAGCGTCGGCGCGATCTTGCCCAGCGTCTGTTCACCCTTGGGGCTGAGCGTCCAGCCGCCCTCGGGGAAGAGGATCTCGTTGACCATCGTCACCTTGAGCTCGTTCTGCAACTGCGTGATCTGGGCCTGGTCGCTGCTCAGCTCGCCCGAGAGCTTCTGGTTGAGCGCCGCGTAGGTGTCGGCCTTCTGCACCTCGGTGTTGTAGGTCTGCTTGGTGACGCAGCCCGCTGCCACCACCGCGGCGCACAGCGCCAGGACGAACTTGGTTGATTTCATTGCTTTCTCCGCTCTTGTGGAACAAACACGATGGAATCCCGAGACATCCGGCCCGCGATCGGACATCGGGGCAATGGCGGGCGAAGTCGCGCTACGCCACGGCCGCCATTCAAAGGCTCTACGAAGTGCTGCGAGTGTCTTCCGTTCGACGACGGGTTGCTATACGACTTTGGTCCTATCCGGTCAGGCCGTCGCCGACGTCGACACGGCGGGCCCGTCCACGAACACGTCGGCATGGAAGGCGGCCCCATCGAGGCCGCAGCGTTGCACCGCCATCTCGCGCACGGCATGGACCATTCCCGGTGCGCCGCAGGCGTAGACCTCGTGCCCCGCCAGATCCGGGCAGTGCGCAGCCAGCGCTTCGTCGACCCGGCCGGCATAGGCGTCGTCGGGCGCCTGCGCCACGCCCTCGCTCAGCGCGGCGACGAAGCGGAAGTCCGGCCACTGGCGCTGCCACCGTGCCACGGCCGGGCGCAGGTAGAGGCCCTCGGCCCGGCGCGCGCCCCAGATCAGCGTGATCGGCCGCGCGATCCGGCGCTTGGCCATGTCGTCGATCAGGGACTTGACCGGCGCGAAGCCCGTGCCGCCGGCGACGAAGACCAGCGGCCGCGTCGACGCGCTGTCGAGCGTGACGGCGCCGAAGGGCAGTTCGATGTCCAGCAGCTCGCCCGGCTGCAAGCCGGGCACGCGGGCGCTGAAGGCGCCGCCGGGCACGTGCCGGATGTGCAGCGTCAGCGCGTCGCTCTCGTGCGGCGCATTGGCCATCGAGTAGCAGCGCGTCGTGCCGTTGCCGACGTCGATCTGCAGGTACTGCCCGGCGTGGAACTTGGCGCGCTGCCCGGCCGGCAGGCGCAGTTGCAGCACCGAGACGTCGGGCGCCGCAAGCTGGTTCCTGAACACCTTGGCCTGGAAGCGCTTGCGCGCCGCCGGGTCGACCCGGTGCCACGAGACGGGCGCGATCGCCAGGTCCGTGCGTGGCGCGCACATGCACAAGAGCAGCTGGTCCGGCAGGCAGGCCTCGTTGCGCATCGATGCGCCGCCGAGGCCCGCGACCTCGCCGGCCTCGACCCGTCCGGCACAGTTGCCGCAGACGCCCTTGCGGCACGAATAGGGCAGCTCGATGCCGGCGCGCAGCGCGGCATCGAGCACGGATTCGGAGTCGGCGCAGTCGAACGCGATGTCGCTGTCCGCGATGGCCACGCGATGGGTCATGACATTTTCTTTTCTGAAAGTTGGGGCGCCTGGCTTGGCGCAGCCGAGAGCAGCGCGAGGGTTCGCAGCAGCGCGGTGCAGTCGGCGATGCCGCGGCCGGCGATGTCCATCGCGCTGCCGTGGCCCACGCTCGACAGCAGCACGTCGGCACCGATGCTGAGTGCGCTCGCGGCGTTCGGCGCCAGCAGCTTGATCGGGATGTGGCCCTGGTCGTGCAGCATCGCCACATACAGGTCGTGCCGGCGTTGCGCCAGCAGCATGCCCGCGCCGCAGGGGCCGTCGACGCGCAGGCCCTCGGCCCGCAGCGCACGCACGGCGGGCTCGACGATGGCGGCATCCTCCGACCCGAACAGTCCGCCTTCGGAGGCATGCGGATTGATGCCGAAGACGCCGATCGAAGGCGCGGGCACGCCCAGCAGCGCGCAGGCACGCGCGCCCGCCCGCGCCGCCGCGGCCACCCGCGCCGGCGTGAGCCGGTCGAGCGCGCTGCGCACGCTTTCGTGCAGGGTCGCGTGCACGATCCGGAGGCCGCCGCCGACCAGCATCAGGAACACCGAATCCTCCGGCACCGCGCAGACCCGTGCGACCAGCGAGGGGTAGCCGCTGAAGGCGATGCCGGCGCGATGGATCGCGGTCTCGTGATGCGGACAGGCGATCACCGCGTCGACCTCGCCGCGCCGGCAGGCCTCGATCGCCGCCGTCRCCGAGGCGACGGCCGACGCGCCCGCTGCGGCGTCGATGCGGCCGGGCTGGGCGGACTCGGCCGGGAGGTCTCCGGCGTCGACGACGCGCAGCTCGCGAAGCAGCACGCTGCAACCGAGCATCGCCGCCGTGCGTTCCAGCACGCTGGTGGGGCCATACACGGTGATGCCGGCGCGTGCCTCGGCCGGCAGCGCCGCCAGGGCCTTGAGCGCGATCTCGGGGCCGATGCCGTTGGGGTCGCCGGCCGCCAGCGCCAGGCGGCGCGGCGGCGCGTGGGTTCGGGCGCGCGCGCTCACAGCGGCAAGGCGAGCAGCGTGTCCGTCACCGTGCTATCGCAGACGGCCACGCGCGACTGCAGCAGCAGCCGCCCGTCCTGCCGCACGAAGCGGTCCTGGTAGACGCCGGTGGCGAACACGTCGGTCTGGCCGCCGGCCATGATGCGCGCCACCAGGAAGGGGGTGCGCGCTTCCGCCTGCTGCTCCTCGGACTTCAGCAGCAGCGGCATGCCGAGAATGTGGCGGTAGCGCTGGCGCTCGTAGATGTTGGCTTCGCGCAGGGCCGCGATGCGGTCTTCGAGCATGGCGCGCGAGTCGGCATAGACGATGCCGGCGGGCAGGCCCTCGCGCTCGTTCTCGATGTGCGTGATGCGGTAGTCGGCGTCGTCGGCGAAGAAGTCGGGCCATCGTTCGAGCGCATCGCTGTCGATGGCATCGGCGTAGGCGGCATGGAAGGCGCAGAGCGCCAGCAGGTCGATCATGGTGTGGCTTCCTCTGCAATCAGGCGCGCATGTGGTGGCGATAGGCCTTCCAGAAGCCCCGCACCGAGGCTTCGGTGGCGCGTCCCTCGCTCGAAGCGGCGCCGCCGCCGCCCATCTCGACGACCGCATCGTGGTCGCGCGCGCCGGCAATGCCGCGCTGCACGAAGCCGCCGACCGCACCGTCCTCCATCGAGATGAAGCCGGCCGGGCCGATCAGGTTCGATTGCTTGAGCCGCACCTTGCGCTGCGCGGGCGTGTCGTCGGCGTAGCCCAGGTAGGTCCAGTTGAGCTCGGTGCGCTCCACGCCCTTGGGCAGCACCTGCCGCACCGCCAGGCAGTTCTGGATCTGCTGCAGCACGAAGCCGGGGAAGACCGAGAGGATCTGCAGCGTCACGCCGTCGCCGTACTCGGTGAAGCCGGCCAGCAGGCTCGGGTCCTTGAGCCGGTAGCGGTCGGTGTCCGAACGCAGGCCCTGCTCCTTGTACGAGGCGTCCTTCTCGGCGGCGGGGTCGATCATCGAATAGCTCACGTGGTGGCCGCCGCTTTGGTCGACGATCACGCCGCCCTTCTGCGACAGGCGGTTGAGTTCGAAGGTGGTGAAGAACAGGTGGAGCAGGCTCGCGTGGTAGCTGTCCTTGACGTTCTCCACGTACAGCTTCCAGTTGTTCGGCAACGCCTGCGTGAAGCGGCCGATGACTTCGACCGGCTTGTGCAGCACGCGCTCGATGCGCGCGCAGATCTCGTCGCCGAGGTACTCCTCGATGCCGGGCACGTCCTCGCTGAAGCTGCCGAAGACCAGGCCGCAGAAGGTCGCGACGCGCAGCTTGCGCGGGCCGTGTTCTTCCTTGCAGAAGCCGGCCGGCATGCCGCCCTGCCCCTTGACGCCCTTCTCGAAGGCGATGCCCGTGAGATCGCCCTGGCGGCTGTAGCTCCAGGCGTGGTAGACGCACTGGAAGTTCTCGGCGCGGCCGGACTTCTCGAGCGCGATCAGCGCGCCGCGGTGCGCGCAGCGGTTCTCGAAGGCGTAGATCTCGCCGTCGTCGTCGCGCACGACCACCACGGGCGTCTCGCCGGCGAAGGTGGTGCGGTAGCTGCCGCTCGCGGGCAGTTCGGCGTCGAGGCACAGGTAGTTCCAGACTTCGCCGCGGAAGATGCGGGCCTGTTCCTCGGCCGCGGTCGGCCCATCGCTGTAGAGCGCGAAGGGAATGCGCGTGAGGCCGGGGCCGGCCCAGTGGATCGGTTGGGTGTCTTGCGTCATGGTGTCAGTCCAGGGTGACGTTGGCGTTCTTGATGACCTTGGCCCACTTGGCGGATTCGGCCTGGATGAACTGGCCGGTCCGCGCGCTGTCCCAGCCGCGCGGCTCGGCGCCCTGTTCGGCGAACTGCCGCTTGACGTCCGGCAGCGCGAGCGCGTCGGCAAAGGCCTTCTGTGTCGCCTGCACCTTGGCGGCAGGCGTTGCGGGCGGCGCCACCAGGGCGAACCAGGTCACGGCGTTCATGGCCGGCAGCTTCTGCTCGGCAAAGGTGGGCACGTCAGGCAGGGCGCGCGAGCGCTGCTCGTCGGCGATCGCGAGGATTCGCACCTTGCCGCTCTGGTGGAAGGGCAGCGACGAGCTCAGGTTGTCGAAGAAGACGTCGATCTGCCCGCCGATCAGGTCGACCAGCGCCGGCGCCGTGCCCTTGTACGGCACATGGACCATCTCGGTCCCGGTCAGCTGCATGAACATGCTGGCGGTCAGGTGCGAGGTGGTCCCGTTGCCTTGCGAGCCGTAGCTGAGCTTGCCCGGATTCGCCTTCAGGTAGGCGATGAGTTCGGGCACGCTGTGCACCGGCAGCTTGGGATTCACCACCAGCACGTTCGGCACGGTGGCGATCATCGTGACCGGCACCCACTTCGCGGGATCGAAGCTCAGCTTGCGATAGAGGTGCTGGTTGATCGCGATCGGCGCCGGCGGCGACGCCAGCAGCGTCTCGCCGTCGGGCGGGGCATTGAAGACCGACTCGGCCCCGATGTTGCCGCCGGCGCCGGTGCGGTTCTCGATCACGACGCCGGCCGGAAAGCTGTCGCGCAGCTTCGCGGCCACCACGCGCGGAAGGATGTCGGCGGTGCCGCCGGCCGGGAAGGGAACCACGATTCTCAAGGGTTTGCCGGGCTGTGCCGCTGCGGCGCCGGCCAGGAAGGCGGCGGCCAGGCAGGCCGCGCCAAGGCGCCGGGCGAAGGGTTTGAACATGTCTCAGGATCTCCGTGTCAGTCGTTCATCGGGGGAACTGCAGTGTCTTGATTCAACGCAAGGCAAACAAGCTAGATTTGCGCTATGCGCAAAAATGACGTCGCTCCGACCTCCACCCCGGAGCCTGTGGACAAGAACTTCGTGGCCTCGCTGCAAAAGGGGATGGAGGTCCTGACCTGTTTCGGTCGCCAGCACAACCGCCTGACCGTGTCCGAGGTGGCACGGCTCACCGGCGGCTCGCCGGCCTCGGCCCGGCGGTCGCTGCTGACCTTGCGTGCCCTGGGCTACCTGGAGAGCGACGGCAAGCGTTTCTGGCTGTTGCCCAAGGTCCTGCTGGTCGCGCACGCCTACCTGGCGTCGCGGCCCACGCCGTCGCTGGCGCAGCCCCTGCTCGACGCGCTGTCGGAGCGCACGCGCGAATCCGCCTCGCTCGGGACGCTGCTGGAGGACGACGCGATCATCATTGCGCGCTCGACGGCGCGGCGCAGCCTCAGCACCGGCCTGGGCATCGGATCGAGGCTGCCGGCGTACTGCTCGGCGCTCGGGCGCGTTTTGCTGGCCAGCCTGCCGGTCGACGAGGCCGAGCGGCGCGTGCGCGCAATGCCGCGCCGCGGCCTCACGCCGCGCACGGTGTTCGAAGCCGATGCCGTGCTGGCCTTGATCGCGCGTTGCCGCGACGAGGGCTATGCCGGCAACGACGGTGAACTCGAGCTGGGCGTGCGCTCGATGGCGGTGCCGGTGTTCGACCGCGGCGGCGCGACGGTGGCCGGCATGAGCATCGCGGTTCGCGCCGAGCGGATGGAATTCATCGAGTTCCGGGACGCCTTTCTGCCGGCGCTGCGCAAGGCCAGTGCCACGCTCACGGCACGGCTCTATCCGGAGTGAGCCGAAGCCCCTGTTCGTTCATCGCGTTCATCGAGCGCCCTCCTCCTTGCGGCAGCCACCGGCAGGCCAGCAGCGCCAGGACGACGGCCCCGGCCGCGCAGCCGAACACCGGCTGCAGTCCGTGGCCCAGTGCATCCAGGGGCGACAGCTCTTCTTTCATGCGGTGGGCCAGCAGCACGGCCAGCAGCGCCACGCCGGACGCTCCGCCGAGGCTGCGCAGCATGATCGGCGCCGCCGTCGCGATGCCCATGTGCTGTGCGGGCGAGACGCGCTGCGCCACCACGGTGATGATCGGAAAGAGCAGCCCCAGCCCCAGGCCCAGCGGCATCACGCTGGCCGACAGCGCCAGCGGCTGGTGCGCAAGCCCGCGCAGCACGGCGACCATGCTGCCGAAAGACAGCAGCATCAGCAAGCAGGCCGCGCGCGCCAATACGGCGGCCGGCGTCTGCGCGCGCAGCAGCTTGCCGCTGGCCACGGCCGCGATCGTGATGCCTGCCATCAGGGGCAGCAAATGCCAGGCCGAGCCCGTGGGCGACAGGTGCAAGCCGGCTTGCAGGTACTGCGGGAGGAACACCACCGCGGTGTAGAGCGCGATGCCGGTCGTGAGCCCGATGAAGCTCACTGCCGCATAGGCCGGCCGGGCGAACAGCGACAGCGGCAGCAAAGGATGCGCCGCGCGATGCTGGCGCCAGAGGAAGGCCAGGGTGAACTTGGCCCCCAGCGCCAGCAACAGCCAGAGCGAGACGCGCTCGGGCAGGTTCAGCTTCCCGTGCTGCGTGGCCAGCAGCAGGCTGACGAGCGCGGTCATGAGCAGCACGGCGCCGAGCCAGTCGATGCGAGGACGGGGGCCCTGCTGCGCCGACGCCGGCTTCGACGGCAAGGTCAGGGCCAGCACGCCCCAGGCCAATGCCGCCAGCGGGATGTTCAGCCAGAAAGCCCAGTGCCACGACAAATGCTGCACCAGTGCGCCGCCCACGAGCGGGCCGAACAGGGTCGAGACGCCGTAGGCCGCGCCCAGCAAGGCCTGATAGCGGCCGCGCTCCTCGGGCGCGACCAGGTCGGGCACGGTCAGCATGGTCAAGGTCATCAGGCCGCCTCCGCCCGCGCCCTGCAGCGCCCGCGCGAGCACCAGCTGGCGCACGTCCTGGCTCGCTCCGCAGGCAAGCGAACCCAGCAGGAACAGGCCGATCGCCAGCAGCAGCATCGGCTTTTTGCCCAGCACGTCGGCCAGCCGGCCGTACAACAGGATGACCACGGTGGCGGCCAGAAGGTAGGCGGAGAACGCCCACGCCAGCGGCCATGCGCCGACGAGTTCATGCGCCATCACGGGCAGCGCCGTCGACAGGATGGTCTGGTCCAGCGCGGCCAGGACCAGCGTCAGCGCGAGCATGGCGAAGGGCAGCAGCGGGGGCGATTCATTGGGGCTTTTCAAGGGAAGTGCTTTCGACCGGGGCAAGGGGCGCCAGTGTCGGCAGCGGTATGGATTTTGTACAGTGCAATAAATTGAACATATGATTTCGCGTGACGAAAACATACGACCTCAATCTGCTGACCGCGCTCGACGCCCTCCTCGGCACCGGCAGCGTGACGGCCGCCGCCACGCGCATGCACCTGAGCACGCCCGCCATGAGCCACACCCTGGCGCGCATCCGCGAAGCCTTCGGCGACCCGATCCTGGTACGGGCGGGCCGCAAGCTCGTGCCCACGCCGCGCGCGCTGGCACTGGTGGAGCCGGTGCGCGCGCTGCTGGCCCAGGCGCAGGCGCTGCGCGCACCGGTCGATGCGCAAGGCCTGGCGGCGGTCAAACGGCGCTTCGTCGTTCGGGCACCCGAGGGGATCGCGGTGGTGTTCGGGGCCAGCCTGTCGCGCGCACTGGAGATCGACATGCCGCTGGCCACCTTGCAGTTCCTGCCTGAAACGCACGTCGACCCGGGCGCCTTGCGCGAAGGGCGGCTCGACCTCGACGTCGGCAGCTTCCGGAGCACCGACCCCGAGACCGAGACCCAGGTGCTGTCGCAGCAGACGCTGGTGGGAGCGGTTCGCACCGGTCACCCGTTGCTGAAGCCGGGCAAGAAGAAGAACCCCATGACGGCGCAACGCTTTGCCGCCGCGCGCCATGTCGGCGTCACGCCGCGTTCGGGCGAAGTCTCCGCAGTCGACACAGCCCTGGAGCAACTCGGGCTCGAACGGCACGTGGCGCTGCTCGTGCCCAGTTCCTTCTCTGCGCTGATCGCCGCCTCGCGCACGGACCTCGTGGCCAGCGTGTCCGAGCGCACGGCGCGCGGGATGGCGGCCTCGCTCGGACTGCAGGTGTTCGAGTTGCCGGTCTCCGTGCCGTCCGAGACCATGCGCATGGCCTGGCACCCGCGTCAGGGCGCCGACCCCGCGCATCAATGGCTGCGCGAGCGCATGCAGCGGGTGCTCAATGAACCGCGCTGGATCGTTCCGTCGGTCGCATCGCTGGCGACGGGAGCGAAGAAGGGCGTCGTTTGAGCGACCTTCGGTGATGCCGCCAGAGAGAATCAGCGTGCCGGCCGGGATCAAAGAACACCGCGCAGCCGACGGCCGCGCGATCGGGAGGGAAAAGGGGCGCGCTTCAGTGCGCCGCGTAGTCGACCTGGTGCCGCGCGATGCGCAGGTCGCCGATCTCCTCGCGCACGCGCAGGTGCGCGGGGTGCGTGGCGTAAGAGGCGAGTGATTCCTGGCTGTCGAACTCGCTGTACAGCACGACGTCGCAGGCGTAGTCGGCATGGCTCAGGTCGACGCCGACTTCCAGGTGCAGCAGCCCCGGGATCTGGCCGCGCAGGCCCTCGAACTTGCCTCGGACCAGGTGGATGGCGCGGGCCTTCTCCTCGGCGGAGTCGCCGCGCAGGTTCCACATGACGATGTGCTTGAAGGTCATGGGTCGGACTCAGGCCGCGGGTGGGAAGCCGGCCTTCTGCGGCCACAGGTTCACGAAGGGCCGCACCGAGGCGCTCTGGTAGACGCCGGCTCGCGTGAAGGGCTCGTCGGCCTGCCAGCGCTCGGCTGCGGCGCGGTCGGGGAAGTCGATGGCCAGCAGGCTGCCGATCATGGTCTGGCCGTCGTCGCTGGTCAGCGGGCCGGCGAAGGCGATGCGGTCGGCCACCGCGGCGAGGTAGGCCTTGTGCTCGGGCCGCACGCGCAGGCGCAGTTCGCCGGCATCGGCACGGTCCAGGAGATGGAAAACGAAAATCACGGGAATGCTCCGAAGAGGATGGATGAAGGGCGCACGGCTCGCCGCAGCGGGCCGCGCGCCGCGGGCTCACTTCTTGGCGATGGCGTCTTCCCACTTGGGGCAAGTGCGTGACTCGACGGGCGTCTCGTACTGCGCCACGTTGTCCTTGGCGATCACGGTCGCAGGGAAGACCACGTCCTTCTCGACCGGCAGCTTGCGCAGTTCGCGGATGGTGGTCATGGTCGACACGCAGCCCTGCAGGAAGCCGTTGTAATCGCCCGATGCGAGCATCTTGCCGGCCTTGATCGCGTCGATGGCTTCGTTGGTGCCGTTGATGCCCACCACCAGCGCCTTGCGGCCCGCGCCGTCGAGCGCCTCGATCACGCCCGAGGCCATGGCGTCGTTGGCGGCGAACACGCCGTCGATCTTGGGCTGCGACTGCATCAGGTTCTCCATCACCTGCAGCGCCTGCAGGCGCTGGTAGTTGCCCGGCTGCGAGGCCACCACCTTGACGCCCGGCGAGGCCTTGACGGCGTCGTTGAAGCCGCGCACGCGGTCGATGCTGGTGAGCGAGCCCTTCACGCCTTCGAGCACCACGAGGTTGCCCGTGCCTCCCATGGCCTTGATCAGGAACTTGCCGGTCTCCAACCCCAGCTGGTAGTCACTGGCGCCAACGAAGGCGATGAAGTTGCCGGTCTCGCTGCGGTCGGTCACGTTGACGACGGGGATCTTGGCCGCGTTGATCTTGCCGACGGCCGGGCCCATGGCCTTGTAGTCGACCGGCGTGAACACGATCGCGTCGGGCTTCTTGATGATCACGTCCTCGATCTGGCTCATCTGCTCGGGGATACTGTCGGGTTTGGTCGGCACGTAATGCGTGACCTTCGCATTGAGCTGCTTGGCGGCCGAGTCGGCGCCCAGGCGCACGGCCTGGAAGAAGGGGTTGGTCTGGTTCTTGGTGAACACCGCGATGCGTTCACCGCTCTGAGCCTGCGCCAGCGAGGCGCCGCCCAGGACGAGGGCCAGCAGGGCGAGCCGGAGGGTTGCCTTCATCTTCATTTTCTGTCTCCTTTGCGAGTGAGGTTGTCGAGAAATACCGCCAGTACGACGATCACGCCCGTGACCACGGGTTGCCAGTTCGAGCTGATCGCCAAGAGGTTCATCCCGTTGAGCACCAGGGTCAGGATCAGCGCGCCGACCAGCGTGCCGAAGACCGAGCCGACGCCGCCGAACAGCGAGGTGCCGCCGATCAGCACGGCCGCGATAGCCGGCAGGGTGAGTGCTTCGCCGATGTCGCCTTCGGCCGAGTTGAGCCGTGCGAGGAAGATCAGGCTGGCCAGCCCGGCCATCGCGCCGCTCACGGCGTAGACCAGCACCAGGCGGCTCTTCACCGGCACGCCCGAGAGGCGCGCGGCCTCGGGGTTGGCGCCCACGGCGTAGATCTCCTGGCCCCAGCGCGTGCGCTGTGCAAATACCACGCCGACGAACAGGAAGGCCACCATCAGGTAGACCGGGATCGGGATGCCCAGCCAGTGGCCGCTGCCGACGGAGCGGAAGGCCGCGGGGAAGCCGTGGATGATCTCGCCCTTCATGAACCAGTAGGTCACGCCGTGCAGGATCCAGAGCATCCCGTAGGTCGCGATGAAGGGCGGAAGCCGCAGCAGCGTGATCATCATGCCGTTGGCGATGCCGATCAGCAGGCCGCAGCCGAGCCCGGCGAACACGGCCAGCGTGATCGAGCCCGTGGCTTTCATCAGCGTAGCGGCCAGGCAGGCGCTCATTGCGACGTTCGCACCCACCGAGAGGTCGAGGCCCGCGGTGAGGATCACCAGCGTCACGCCCGAGGCCAGCAGGAACAGCAGCGCCGCCTGCCGCAGCACGTTGACGATGTTGGTAGCGGTGAGGAAGGCGTCGCTCGCGAGGCTCAGCGCCAGGCAGAGCAGTCCGAGCGCCAGCAGCCGGAAGGCCACGCTGCGCACCGGATCCGGCAGCGATTGCCACAGGCCTTGCAGGCCCTGTGCGCCCTGTGCCGAAGCCGCGGTGTTCGAGGGAAGGGAGGGGGTCTTCATCACAGTGCTCACGATTGCTTCCCGCGGAACGCGTCGATCATCAACGCGAGGATGACGAGCAGGCCGATGGCCGACACCTGCACCGCCGAGCTCACGCCCAGCAGGTTGAGCCCGTTGCGCAGGACCCCCACCGCCAGCACACCGATCAGGGTGCCGAGCAGCCAGCCCTTGCCCTTTTCGAACGAGGTGCCACCGACCGCGACCGCGGCGATGGCGTCGAACTCCATGCCCAGCGCGGCGGTGGGATGGCCCGAGCTGATGCGCGCCGTCAGCAGCAGCGCCGCCAGGCCGGCCATGAGGCCGCCGATGACGTACACCGCCACCAGGTAGAGGCGCGTGCGCACGCCGGCCAGCGTCAGCGCCTCTCGGTTGCCGCCGAGCGCGAAGACGTTGGCGCCGAAGCGCGTGTGATACAGCACCACATGGAACACCGCATAGGCGATGCCGGCAATCCAGATGGGCGCGGGCACACCGAGGAAGGCGCCGCTGTAGAACATCTGCACCGAGGCCGGGATGCCGACGACGCTCTGACCGTCGGTCACCACCAGCGCCAGGCCCTGCGCCGCACCCAGCGTGCCCAGCGTCGCGACGAAGGGCGGGATGCCCAGGCGCGAGACCAGCGTGCCGTTGACCAAGCCGAAGGCCAGGCCCACGCCCAGTGCGGCCAGCAGAGCGAGGCTCACTCCGCCGGTGTCGACCGCCACCGTGGCCAGCACCACGTTGGCTAGCGTCAGCACCGCGCCCATCGAGAGGTCCAGGCCCTCGGTCATGATGATCAGCGTCATCGGCAGTGCGAGCAGCAGCAGGATGGTCGACTGCACCGCGACGTTGACCAGGTTGGCCACGTCGAGGAAGTTCTCGGTCGAGAACGCAAAGACCGCGCACAGGATGATCAGCATCATCAGTGCGCCACTGGCACTGCCGGCGTGCTTCAGCCGCACGATCAGCTTGCCGACGCCCTCGATGGGCTCGGCGCGCACGGTCATCTCATGCATGGTGCATCCCCAATGTCAGAATCGCTTCCTCGCTCATGGCGTCGCGGGCGAGTTCGCCGGCCACGCGCCCTTCGCGCATCACGTAGGTGCGGTCGCAGACGTTGACGATCTCGGAGAGCTCCGAGGAAATCATCAGCACCGCCGCACCCTTCTTCACCAGCCCGTCGATCAGGCTGAAGATCTCGGCCTTGGCGCCCACGTCGATGCCGCGCGTGGGCTCGTCGAAGATGAAGAGCCGCGCCTCGGCGCTGAGCCACTTGCCGATCACCACCTTCTGCTGGTTGCCGCCCGAGAGCACGCCCACGCGGCGGTCCGGCCCGGGCGTGGCGATGCGCAGCCGCGCGATCAGCTCGCGTGCCTGAGCCGCCGCCTTCGACGGCGAGAACAGGCCGCTCGGGAACAGCCTTGGCAGGCTCGCGAGCACCAGGTTCTCGCCCACCGAGCGGATCAGCGCCAGGCCCTGCGCCTTGCGGCTTTCGGGGATCAGCGCGGCGCCGAGCCGGCGTGCGTGCGTGGGGCCGCCGGTCTGGGGCCGGCCGAAGATCTCGATGCTGCCGGACGCGGTCGCGTCGGCGCCGAAGATGGCGCGCGCGACCTCGGTGCGGCCCGAGCCCACCAGCCCGGCCAGCCCGACGATCTCGCCGGCGCGCACGTTGAGGCTCACGTCCTGGATGCCCGAGCGCGCGCTCACGCCCTGCAGGCGCAGCGCCATCTCGCCGGGCTCGGTGCAGTAGGTGCGGCTGTACGACATGTCGACCTTGCGGCCGACCATCAGGCTCACCAGCTCGTCGGGCGCTGTCTCGCCGGGCATGCGAAAGCCCACCTTCTTTCCGTCGCGCAGCACGGTGATGCGGTCGCCCATCGAGAAGACCTCGGCCATGCGGTGGCTGATGTAGACCATCGCCACGCCCTGGCGCTTGAGCGTCTCGATCATCGCGAACAGCTTCTCGGTCTCGTTGTCCGAGAGCGCGGCCGTGGGCTCGTCGAGCACCACGATGCGCGCTTTCTGCGACAGCGCCTTGGCGATCTCGACCATCTGCTGCTGCGCCACGCCCAGCGTCGCGACCACGGTGTTGGGGTCGAGCGTCATGCCGAGCTGGTCCATGATCGCCTGCGCCTCGCGCCGCATGCGCGCATGGTCGACCAGGCCGGGCAGCCGGCTCTTGGGCTCGCGGCCGAGGAAGATGTTCTGCGCCACGCTGAGATAGGGCACCAGCGTGAACTCCTGGAAGATCACMGCGATGCCCAGGCGCTGCGCATCGGCCGGGCCGCCGATCACGACCGGTGCGCCCTGGTAGAAGAATTCGCCCGCGTCGGCGGTGTGCGCGCCGCACAGCACTTTCATGAGCGTCGATTTGCCGGCGCCGTTCTCGCCGAGCAACATGTGCACTTCGCCGCAGTGCAGCTCGAAGGACACGTCGTCCAGCGCCTGCACGCCGGTGAAGCGCTTGCTGATGCCGCGCAGTTCCAGGATGGGGACGCGCGGCGTGGCCGGCGCAGCGGGATCGTGTGGGGTGGTCATGCAGTCTCCGTTCTTGTGTGAGAGGTGGGGCGCGCCGGCTGCCAGCCCACGCCGGCGGCCAGGCGTTGCCCCGATGCGCGCAGCGCGGGCAGCCAGGCCTCAGGGTCCATCGGCCGGCCCGCGTCGTCGACCAGCATGCCGTGCCGCTTGCGCCACCGGCCCGCGACCATTACCGAGTCGATGTTGGCGAGGCTGGCCTGCATCAGCACGGTGCTGACCGGGTCGTGCACCGGCTGCATGTTGGGCAGCCGCGCATCGATGAGGATCAGGTCGGCCTGCTTGCCGGGCGTGAGCGAGCCGATGCGGTCTTGCTGGCCCAGCATGCGGGCGCCTTCCACAGTGACCCAGCGAAGTGCTTCATACGTTTGCAGCGTGGTGGTCGGCGGGATCACGGGGCCGTCGGCTGCAGCCGCGGCGCGGAAGGCTGCGTTGTCGAGCGCGCGCTGGTGCACGAGCGCGATGCGCGCGGCGGTCAGCATCTCGCCCGACAGGCCCGATTCGAGGTCGACGCCGATCGAGGGCGACACGCCGCGTTCACGCAGCCGCCCGACGATCGGGTGACCGTGGCCCTGCGTCATCTCGTTCTCGGGCGTCAGCGAGAAGCTCATGCCCAGCGCGACGAAGCGGTCGAGCTGCGCATCGCTCAGGCCGTTGCCGTGCACGATGTTGATGTTCGGGCCGAGCAGGCCTTCGCGCTCGAGCACCGTCCAGCCTTCGGGTGCACGCGCAGCGCCGCCGCCCTGGTGCATCGAGGCGGTCAGCCCCAGCTCGCGGGCCAGCGCGAAGTCGGCCACCGCGACCTCGAGCGTCGAGTAGTGCGGGCCCAACACCGCCATGCCCAGGCTCAGCAGGCCATCGGCCGCGAAACGCGGGTCAGCCTGCAGCCGCGCGATCTCGCTGCACGGGTGCGCGACCTCCCAGAAAGGCGGCTCGCCGGGGCGCGGGTCGGGCTTGGGGCTGCCGTGGAAGAAGGCTGCGCGAATGCCGCTCTGCGCCAGCGCATCGACGGCCGCATCGGTGTGCGCGGGCGTCGGGTTGTTGTGGCACCAGTCGACCAGCGTGGTGGTGCCGGCATTCAACTGGTTGAGCGCGCCGGCATAGGTTCCGATGCGGACGTCCTCGGGCGTGAACAGCGTGCCCAGGCCCGCATGCATCCAGCGAAAATATTCCATCAGCGTCCAGTTGCTGGCCATGCCGCGCAACGCGGTCTGCCAGGTGTGCATATGCGCATTGACCAGGCCGGGAAACACGATGAAGCCGCGGCCATCGATGACGGTGTCGGCTGCATCAGCCGGCGGCGCATCGTGCAGCGCGCCGACCGATGCGATGCGGCCGTCGACGATCTCGATACGGGCGTTCTCGATCACGCCCAGCGTGTCGTCCATCGACACGACCGTGGCGCCTGCGATGCGCGTGCGAGTGCGCATGCGCAGAGGCATCGGCGTGGACATCAGGCCGACGCCTCGCGTGCGGTGGTACCGGCGGCACGCGCTGCAGCGGGCGCAGCGACCGGGTTCAGCACGAAGCGGAAGTCCAGCGTGTAGAAGGGCACGGCGCTGCTGCCGCCGTCGGGCGTGGCGCCGGGTGCATGTTCGATCCAGTCGGCGATCAGCGAGGAGCGCACGCCGAACACCGCGTCGGAGTCGAGGTAGCGGTCGCCGTTGCGGAACACGTGCGTGATGAGCCGCTCGAAGCCCGGCGCGGTGATCATGAAATGCAGGTGCGCGGGCCGCCACGGGTGGCGCCCCAGCGCCTCGAGCATCTTGCCGACCGGGCCATCGTGCGGGATCGGGTAGGCCTCGGCGCGGATGGTCTTGAAGTGGAAGTCACCGTTCGCGTCGGCGTTGAGCGTGGCGCGCGCGCGGAGCTCGTGCTCGCCGTTCTCGCGGGCGTACTGCACGTCGTAGTTGCCGGCCGCATCGGCCTGCCACACCTGCAGTTCGGCGTTGGGAATGGGCTGGCCGTCGGTGCCGACGATGCTGCCGCGCACGAAGCAGGGCTCGCCCTCGGCGCCGTTCGCGACGTCGCCGCCCAGCGGCACGTGCGGCGAGCCCTCGACGTGAAAGGGGCCGAAGACGGTGGCCTCGGTGCAGCCCTGCGGCTTCTTGTTGTTGAGCGCAGTCACCAGCATCGAGAGGCCCAGCGTGTCCGAGAGCAGGATGAATTCCTGCCGCACGTCGGTCGTGATGTGGCCCACGTCGGTCAGGAACTGGATGCCCTTGAACCACTCCTCTTCGGTCAATTCGACCTCGCGGGCGAAGGCATGGAGGTGCTGCACCAGGCTGGTCATGATGGCCCGGACGCGTGCGTCCTTGGCGTCGGCGTGCATCGCGATCACCGCACGCGTGATGTTGTCTTCGTTCAAATTTCGCATTGAAGTCTCCTTGTTCTGTGGCTGGTGCGAACTTTAGAAATCCTTGCGTTGCGCACCAAGTGGGCTTGGCGAAAACGTCATTTCCACGGCAAGGAAAAGGAAGGGTTTTCCCTTGTGTTGCGCCACCGCTCTGCGAAGGGGGGGTGGCCATTGCTCGCAATGAGCAATGGCATCCCCGCATGATCGAGGCGACGCGGCTAACATGCGGCCTCTTTGAGAAGCGCTGCCGTTGTGTCCGGGGCGCCCCGCGCGAATCCGGCTGCATCGAGACAGCGGCTGCGGGAATGGAATGACTGTTGCAGCCAGCGGAAGCGTGCATCGCACGAAGCCGCGGGACTGCCAAATGATCTGGAGACGAAGTGGACCGTTGGACGGCGATGGAACTACTGGTGCAGACCGCCGAGTTGGGCAGCATGTCGCGTGCTGCCGAGGCGCTGGGTCTGTCGAACGCGGCTGCGAGCCGGCATCTGGCGGCGCTGGAGGAACGGCTGGGTGCGCGCCTGATCCAGCGCAGTACGCGGCGCCTGACCCKGACCGAGGTGGGCGAGAACTTCTACCGCAGCTGCAAGAGCGTGCTGGCCGACCTGAAGGATGCGGAGTCGGCGGCGAGTGCCACCACGCTGAACCCGACCGGCACGCTGCGCATCACGGCGTCGCTGTCGTTCTCGGTCCATCACATCTCGCCGCTGCTTCGCGAGTACACCAACCGCTACCCGAACGTGACGGTGCACGTGGAGGCGGCCAACCGTTACTACGATCTGATCGACAACAACATCGACGTGGCGATCCGCACGCGCGAGTACGAGAACGAATCGAACATCACGATCCGCCGGCTCGCGGCCACGCGCCGCATCCTGGCCGCGTCGCCCGGTTACCTCAATGCCTTCGGCATGCCCCTGAGCGTGGACGAACTCGAGCACCGGCCGCTGCTGCTCTACACCTACAGCAACAACCCGAACGAGCTCACCTTCCGCCGTCGCGACGACACGAGGAGCGTGAAGATCAAGGGGCTGCTGGAGTCGAACGACGGCCAGGTGCTGCGCACCGCCGCGCTCGACGGCATGGGCATCGTGGTGCAGCCCAAGTACATCCTCTATGACGACCTGGTCGCGGGCCGGCTGGTGTCGGTGCTGGACGACTGGGATCTGCCGCAGCTGAGCATCAACATCGCCTTCCAGAACCGGCGTCACATGTCGGCGAAGGTCCGCACCTTCATCGACTTCCTGGTCGAGCACTTCGAGCGGATGGACTACGACCGCAAGTGGACCAGCTTCGACCAGCCCATGGAAGTGCGTACGCCCGTGGCGGACGCGGGCGCCGCCGCTAAGCAGTAGCGATGCCCGCGCCGCGTGCTGCGACGCGGATGATGGCCGCGTAGTCGAGTTCGGCGTCGCCCTGCGCCACGGCGGCATGCAGCATCTGGCCGACGCTGGCGGTGAGGGCCAGCGGCACATGGAACTGCGCACCGGCTTCGAGGATCAGGCCCACGTCCTTCTGCATCTGGTCGACCGTGAAGGTCGGCGTGTAGTCGCGTTCGCGCAGTTGCACCGCCTTGGCCTTGACGATGGGCGAACCGACCGCGCTGGCGCCGATCACATCCCACATCTGGCGCCAGTCGAGCCCGCCCTTCTCTCCCAGGATCAGCGCTTCGGACAGCATGCCGCTGGTGGCGGCGATCATCAGGTTGACAATCAGCTTCATCAGCCGCGCCTGGTCTTCGCCGCCGACATAGAACTGCGTCGGGCCGAAGGTCTGCAGCAGCGGCTTCACGCGCGCATAGGCATCGGCCGGACCCGACGCCATCACGGTGAGCTGCGCCATCTCGGCCATCTTGTTGTTGCCCGAGAYGGCGGCGCGCACGTGCGCGATGCCCTTGGCAGCGCAGACGGCCGCCGCCGTGGCACTGGCCTGCAATGAAACGGTGCTGGTGTCGACGTAGACGGTGCCCGCGGCTGCATGCTGTACGACCTCGTCAGCGACTGCGAGAAAGGCGGCATCGTGCGGCAGTGACGAGATCACCACCTCCGCCGCGGCCACCGCGGCCCGCAGCGAATCCTTCAAGGCCAGACCGGCACGGCGGGCCCCGGCCTGCGCGGCCTCGCTGCGGTCGTACACGAACACGGTGTGGCCGGCGGCCACGAGATGGCGGGCCATCGGCAGGCCCATCTTTCCGGCGCCGATCATTGCGATGTTCACGTTGAGTCCCTTGTTTTGCGTGTTCCGAGCATGCGTGCATCGGTGAGGGCGCGCACGGCGTGCGCTAGACGACGCTGAAATGGTACGCAAGCAAGGACGGCGTGGCACTTCTCAGATGCGATCAGAAATGGAGAACTCTTTTCCATTTCTGAAGCATCGGGGTGGGACTGGTGAGTCGCCTGCGCCCGTGGTCAACACGGCCCCCTGGGTGCCTCGCCCTGTGATTCCGGCCCGCGGCGTGTTCGGTCAACCGGGCCAATGAAGCGCGAGGGGTCGATCGTGTCGACGGTGTTGTCGAGTTGACGCTCGATCTCCGCCGCTCACACACCCGGCCGAGAGGCGCCGCGCCTTCAGTTCATCCTCTCTGGATTTCGAGCCTTCGGCGCGTCCTGGCGTCAGCTCAGATGCTTGCCGATGAGCCCTGCGATCTCGAACATCGTCACCTGGTCCTTGCCGAAGACAGGCTTGAGCTTGGCGTCGGCGTTCACGTTGCGCTTGTTCGTCGCATCCTGAAGATTGTGTGCCTTGATGTAGACCCAGAGCTGCTTCACCACCTCGGTACGCGCCAACGGCGCGGAGCCGATCACGGCGGCCAGTTCGGCGCTCGGCGTCAGGGCCTTCATGAAGGCCGGATTGGCCGCACGCTTTGCCGGCGCTTTGTTCGCGGGCGCTGCAGTCGCGGTGGGTGCGGATTTTGCTGTTGCMATTGCTTCTTTGTGTCGATCTTGAAAGCTGCCTATGGTACCGGGTCGCAGCTGCGACCCCAAGCGATTCCCTCAAAGTGGCCCGCATGAACACAACCGATTCTCACCGGTGCCTGAACACCGGCTTGCGCTTGGACAGAAAGGCGTGCATGCCTTCGTGCGCATCCTCGCTGGCAAAACGCGCATGGAGTTGCCGCCGCTCGAAGCCGATGCCCTCCGAAAGCGGGAGCTCCCAGGCGCGGTTCACGGACTCCTTGATCGCCATCAACGCCGGCAGCGAGAAGGCCGCAATGCGGGCCGCCAGATCGATGGTCTCGGCCAGCAGTCGCTCGTCCGCCACCACCCGCGAGACCAGGCCGCAGCGGTCGGCTTCTGCCGCATCCAGCATGCGGCCCGACAGGCACATGTCCATGGCCTTGGCCTTGCCGATGGCGCGCGGCAGGCGCTGGGTGCCCCCGGCGCCGGGCAGCATGGCGAGCTTGATCTCCGGCAAGGCGAAGCGGGCGGATTCGGCGGCGATGATCATGTCGCACGCCATCGCCAGTTCGCAGCCTCCGCCCATGGCGAAGCCAGCCACCGCCGCGATCACCGGCTTGCGCACGCGCCGGATGGTTTCCCAGTTGCGTGTGATGAAGTCGCTCTGGTACACATCCATGTAGCTCCAGTCCGCCATCGCCGAAATGTCGGCCCCGGCCGCGAAGGCCTTGTCGTTGCCGGTGATGACGATGGCGCCGATGTCCGCATCGGCATCGGCGGCGAGCAGCGCTGCGCCCAGAGCGTCCATCAGCGCATCGTCGAGCGCGTTCATCTGCTGCGGCCTGTTCAGCGTGATGATGCTCACCCGGCCGCGCGCCGCCACCAGGATGGGTTGTTCTTGCATGGCAGGCGCGCTCAGTCCACGACGATCTTCTGTTCCTTGATCAGCGCGGACAACAGCGTGCCCTCGTTGATCAGCAGCTTGCGGAAGTCCGCCGTGTCCATCGCGATCGGCTCGGCACCGAGGTCGGCATAGCGAACCTTGACGGCCGGCTGCGCCAATGCCTTGCCCAGTTCGCGGCTCATGCGGGCCATGATGTCGGGGGAAGTCCCGTTGGGCGCCCACAGGCCGAACCAGATGTCGAGGTTGGCCCCCGGAAAGCCCTGCTCGCTCACGGTCGGGACCTCGGGAAAGAACGGGGAGCGCCGGGTGCTCACGACGCCCAGCAGCTTGACCTTGCCGGTGCGAATGTGCGGGAAGGCGATGCCCGGATCGCAGACGAAGTCCGCCTGGCCCGACAGCACATCCTGCAGCGCAGGGGCCGCGCCGCGATACGGGATGTGGGTGATGTAGGTGCCGGTGGCCTGCTTGAACAGTTCGCAGGCGAGGTGCGGCGCCGTGCCGGCACCGGCCGACGCGTAGGACAGCGTGCCCGGCTTGGCCTTGGCCAGCGCCACCAGTTCCCGAACGTCCCTGGCGGCCATCTGGGGCTTCGCGACCAGGTACATCTGGGTCCGTCCCACACTGGCCACCGGCGTCAGGTCGCGCGAAGGCAAAATGTTCGACTTGAACAGCGAGGGGTTGGCCGTTTCCACCGAGGTGGGCGCGATCAGGAAGGTGTGGCCGTCCGGCGCGGCACGCACCACTTCCGAGGCCGCGATGTTGCCGCTTGCGCCGGGCTTGTTGTCGATGATGACCGTTTGGCCCAGCGATTCGGAGAGGGCTTGCGACAGGATGCGCGCCATGACATCGGTGGTGCCGCCCGGCGCGAAGCCGACGACCACGCGGATGGGCTTCGTGGGCCAGTGGCCGGCCGTCTGCGCCTGCGCGGAACAGCCGATGCCGAACAGGGCGAAAGCGGCGAGCGCCAGGCCCCGGCGTGCGGCCGTTGCGGTATGAATGAACATGGTCTTGTCTCCTTGGATGGGTGGGAAGGCGTGAGGCGTGGCCGCTCAGGCTGCGCTCTCGCGCAGCAGCTCGCGCAGCTTGAATTTCTGGATCTTTCCGGACGGCGTGGAAGGCATCGCGTCGCGCACGACCAGACGTTCCGGGATGTACTGGAGCGCCACCTTCTGCCCTTTCAGGAACTGCACGATCGAGGGCAGGTCGACGCTGTGACCCGTCCTGGGCACCACCACCGCGCAGGCCCGCTCGCCAAGGCGCTCGTCGGGGTAGGCCACGATGGCGGCCATGGCGATGTCAGGGTGGCGGTAGAGCAGCGACTCGATCTCGATCACCGGAATGTTTTCGCCGCCGCGAATGATCACGTCCTTGCTGCGGCCGGTGATGCGGATGTACCCCTGCGCATCGATGCGTGCCAGGTCACCGGTGTCGAACCAGTCGTCGGCGTCGGTGCCGTTGAGATGCGGACGCCGCAGATAGCCGCCGAAGTTGGAGCAGGAGCGTACAAGCAGCCTTCCGGGCTGATCGGGTTGCAGCGCCCGGTCGTACTCGTCGACCACCTTGAGTTCGACGCCGGGCAGCGCAAGCCCATCGGTCGTGGCGGCGCGTGAATCGTCGTCATCCAGCCGGATCAGGGTGACCGCGCCGTTTTCGGTCATGCCCCAGGCGGACACGATCTTGGTGCCCAGCACCTGGCGCGCCTGCTCCACCAGCGGGCCCGGAATCGGCGCGCCGGCACACAGGAAGGTCCGCAGGCTCGGTACCTCCTGGCCCGTTTCGGCGACGGTCCTGGCAAGGTCCGTCAGGAACGGCGTGGAGGCCATCGTGAAGGTGGCTCCCTCGGCCCGGATCAATTCGATCGCCCGCTTCGGCTCCCAGATGTCCTGCAGCGCCGCGCTGGCCTTGAGCATGATCGGCATCATCAGCCCGTACATGAAGCCGGTCTGGTGCGCCATCGGCGAAGCCATCAGCACCACGTCGCCGGCGCCCAGGCGCAGGCGCTGCGCATAGGGAATGATGTTCGCCATCGTGGTGTTGGCCGAGTGCATCACGCCCTTGGGTTCGCCGGTGGTGCCCGAGGTGTAGATCAGCTGCATCACGTCATCCGGGCCGGGTCGGCTGCGCGTGAGGATGTCGTGCGCGTCGGGCTCGTTCTCCCAGGCCGGCCCGCTGAGCAGCGCCTCGAAGCTGTCGGCGCCCGCGCCGTCGACCACCACGATCTGCTTGAGGTCCGGCAAGGCCGGTTGCAGCTCGATCAGCATGCGCTCGAAGTCGAAGCCTCTGAAGGTCTTCGGCACGATCACCACCTTGGCTTCGCCGTGCTTGAGCATGAACGACAGCTCGCGCTCGCGGAAGATGTGCATGAGCGGATTCATCACCGCGCCGATGCGCGAGCAGGCGAGGTAGGTCAGCGTGAACTGCCACCAGTTGGGCAGCTGGCAAGCCACCACGTCATTGCGGCCCACGCCCAGGCGGGAAAGCCCGACCGCGATGCGATCGGCCATGCGGGCCATTTCGCGGTAGGTGAAGCGCATGGTGGCGCCCTCTTCCACCCGGAGCGCCGTCAAGGCGAGCTTGTCGGGGCAGGCCGCCAGGCAGGCGTCGAGGTCATCGTTGAGGGTGCGGTCATGCCAGAGGCCCTGCGCCACCATCCGGGCGCGGCGCGGGGGCAGCAATACGGCGTCGAATTCCATGGTCTTGTCTCCTCTTTGTCGTGGGCGTTGTCGTCGATGGAATCAGGCGGGCACCGCGTCGCGGCCGGCGCGGGTGCGCGCCACGATGGTCTTCATGATCTGGGCCGTGCCGTCGCCGATCTGGAAGCCCAGCACGTCGCGCAGGCGCTGCTCCATCGCGCCGCGGTCATAGCCGCCGTGGCCGAACATCAGCAGGCACTGGTGGATTGCGTCGTAGGCCAGCTTGGGCGCCCACCACTTGCACATGGCCGCCTCGGCCGTGTGCGGCGCGCCCTTGTCTTTCAGCCACAGCGTCTGCAGGCACAGCAGCCGGGCGGCGGTGATCTGGGTGTCGAAATCCGCCAGCGGGTGCGACACGCCCTGGAAGGCCGACAGCGGCTTGCCGAAGGCCTCGCGCTGGGCGACGTACTCCCAGGTTTCCTCCAGGGCCGCGCGGGCCACGGCCAGGACCTGCAGGCCGATGAGCGCGCGCGAGTAGTCGAAGCCTTGCATCACCTGCACGAAGCCCTTGTTCTCGGCGCCGAGTTGGTGGCTCACCGGCACGCGTACGTTCTCGAAGAACAACGAGCCGCGGCCGATCGCGCGCTGGCCGTGGCAATCGAAGCGGTTGCGGGTCACGCCCGGCAGGTCCATCGGCACCAGCAGCGCGGTCACGCCGTGGGCGGCCGATTCGACCGAGCCGGTGCGGCCGAACACGACCGCCGCATCGGCCTGGTCGGCGGCCGAGATCGAGGTCTTCTCGCCGTTGATCACGTACTCGTCGCCCACACGCTCCATGCGCAGACGCAGCTTCGCCGCGTCGGAGCCGCCGCGTGGCTCGGTCAGGGCGATGGCGAACAGCGCCTCGCCCCGCGTCAGCTTCTGCAGCCACGGCTGGACGACCTCGGGCCTGCCGTGCTGCGAGAGGATCTGGCCGTTGAGCGAGGCGAGCAGGTTGATGTAGGACATGCTCAGGTCGGCGCGCGCGATCTCCTCGTGGATCACGCCGGCGGCCAGGCAACCCATGCCCTGGGCGCCATGTGCCTCGGAGAGCTCCGGCGCGATGAATCCCATCTCGCCCATTTCGCGCATCAGGCGACGATCCAGCGCGCGGTTCTTGTCGCGCTCCAGAAATCCGGGCGCGATGCGTTCGGTCGCGAAGCGGCGCGCATGGTCGCCGAGCGTGGTCAGGTCTTCGTCAAGGTACGGGTTCATGACATGTCTCCATGGGTGCGCCGGGCCGCGGCGCGATGCGCCGGGCGTTGCGGGGGTTTCGAAAGGCGGTGGACGGGGCTTTACTTGGTGTACTTGCGGAAGTCGGGCTTGCGCTTTTCCTTCAGGGCGTTGACGCCTTCACGCGATTCCTCGGTGTCGTAATAGAGCTTGAGCGCGTACATGCCCATGCCGGCGATACCGCTCTGATGCGCCGTGTCCATGTTGAAGCTGCGCTTGGCGATGGCGATCGCCGTGGGGCTGCGCTCGCAGATTTCCTCGGCCCACTTCTGCACCTCGGCGTCGAGCTGGTCGTGCGGCACCACCGCGTTGGCCAGGCCCATGGCCACGGCCTCGGCGCCGTTGTAGCGGCGATTGAGATACCAGATCTCGCGCGCCTTCTTCTCGCCGACCACGCGGGCCAGGAAGGCGGTCCCGTAGCCCGGATCGACCGAGCCCATCTTGGGGCCGACCTGGCCGAAGATGGCCTTCTCGGACGCGATCGTCAGGTCGCAGATCGTGCACAGCACGTTGCCGCCGCCGATCGCATAGCCCTGCACGCGGGCGATCACCGGCTTGGGCACATTGCGGATCGCGTCGTGCAGTTCTTCCATCGGCAGGCCGATGGTGCCGCGTCCGTCATAGTTGCCGTCGTGGGCGGACTGGTCGCCGCCGGTGCAAAAGGCCCGGTCACCGGCGCCGGCCAGCACGATGGCGCCCACGCCGCGGTCGTAGCCGGCGCGGTTCAGCGCCTTGATGAGTTCGTCGCAGGTCTGGCCGCGAAACGAGTTCATCTTCTCGGGCCGGTTGATGGTGATCCAGGCCACGGCGTTGCGTACTTCGTAGAGGATGTCTTCGAATTCCATGATGTTCTCTCTGTGTGTTGAAGGGGGTTCAGGCCGGGGCTCAGCCGTTCATGGTCAGGCCGCCGGAGACGCTCAGCACCTGGCCGGTGACGAAGGCCGCGTCATCGCTGGCAAAGAAGAGGATGGCGCCCGGCAGGTCGTCCGGCTGGCCGATGCGGCCCAGCGGAATCGAGCGCGTGAAGGCCTCCATCAGCTTCTCGGGATTGCCCGCGCCTTCCTTGTATTCGGCGAACAAGGCCGTGTCGGTCGGCCCCGGGCACACGACGTTGACGGTGATGCCGTGGCGCGAATGCTCGCGGGCGATGGTTTTCGAGAAGGCCACCAGCCCGCCCTTGCAGGCGGCGTACACCGCTTCGCCGGAGGAGCCGACGCGCGCCGCGTCGGACGCGATGTTGACGATGCGGCCGGCCTTGCGCGCCGCCATGCCGGGCAGCACCGCGTGGTGCATGTGCAAGGCGCCGGTGAGGTTGATGGCGATCAGCTTGTCCCACTGCGCCGGCTCGGTCTTGGTGAAGGGCTTGAACACGTCCCAGCCGGCGTTGTTGACCAGCACGTCGATCGGACCGAAACGCTGCGCCACGGCGGCCACCGCGGCATCGACGCCGGCGCGCTCGGTGATGTCGCAGCGGAAGGCCTCGGCCTGCCCGCCATCGGCGCGAATCCGGGCCGCGACCTGCTCCGCCGTGTCGAGGTTCAGGTCGAACACCGCCACCTTGGCGCCTTCGCGTCCGAAGCGGCGGCAGGTCGCGCCGCCGATCCCGCCACCGCCGCCGGTGACCACCACTGTCTTGCCTTCGAATCTTTGCATGAGGTTCTCCAATCAGGTTTCAAGCTTGCTATCGTCTGACGGCTGCATCCTTGGTTCGGATTGCTTTTACGTCAATGTATTTACCTATTTTAGGATGCCGGTCTGGCGCTTGCATAGCAATTTTTCAACGAGAAATATCATGGTTACCCCTAATGAAAACAGCGAAACAGCCCGGATGGAGCTTGCCAATCGCGTTTTCTTCAGACTGTATCAATGTGCCAATATGTTGCACAAAACAGGTACCCGAGCGGTCGAGGCCGAAGGGCTGACCACGCAGCAGTGGGCGGTGCTCGGAGCGCTGTCCAGGCCGGCGGTGAGCGATGGGATGAGCGTGGGAGATCTCGCGCGGTATCTCAAGGTGAGCCGGCAGAATCTCTCCGGGCTGCTGAGCCGGATGGAGCGCGACGGCCACATCGGCACCGCGCCCGACGGACGCGACCGGCGCTCGCGCCTGGTCACCATGACCGAATCAGGGCGGCATGTGTGGCTGGTGGAAGCCCAGCCGAAGATTCACGGCTACTACGAGAAAGTCCTCGACGGCTTTTCCGTCAACGACGTCACGCACACCCTGCACTACCTGCTCAAGATCCTCGAGAACATGCAGCGGGTGGACGATGAACAGGGTGGCGTGCCGGAGCCATGAACCCAGGGCGCCCGCCTCGTCGAGGAACAAGGTGCCGCCGTGGTCCCATGCGCACCACGGCACCGGCCGCCAGGCAGGCGCGGCACCCGGGGCTTCAGTCCGGCGACTGCGACACCCGCTCGCGGTACATCTCGCGCAGCCGGGTCTTCAGGAACTTGCCGGTGGCGGTCTTGGGGATCGCCTCGACCCACTCGAAGTCGTCGGGCAGCTGGAAGCGCGCCAGCTTCGGCCGCAGGAATTCGCGCAGCCCCGCCGCGTCGAGTCCAGCGCCCGGACGCCGCACCACCACCACCAGCGGCCGCTCGCCCCATTTCGGATGCGGGATCGCGACCACCGCGGCCTCGGCGACCGCGGGATGGCCCATGGCCAGGTTCTCGAGCTCGACCGAACTGATCCATTCGCCGCCCGACTTGATCATGTCCTTGCTGCGGTCGACCAGGTGCATGTAGCCCTTGGGGTCGATGGTCCCGATGTCGCCGGTGCGCAGCCAGCCGTCGGCGGTGAACTTGCCCGGATCGTTCGGCGTCGCGTGGTAGGACCCCGTGACCCACGGTCCGCGCACCTGGACTTCGCCGGCCGACTTGCCGTCCCAGGGCTGCAGGCCCTCGGCTTCGTCGACGATGCGCATCTCGACCAGCGGCGTGGCGATGCCCTGCATGGCGCGCACCGCATGCTGCTCTTCGGGCGGCAGCGCGAGGTGCTCGGGCCGGATGACCGGCACGCTGCCCAGCGGCGAGGTCTCGGTCATGCCCCAGCCCTGCACGATGCGCATGTCGTGCTGCGCGAAGTTGGCGATCATCGAGGTCGGCACCGCCGCGCCGCCGACCAGCATCCGCATGCCCTTCACGAGCTTGCGTTCGCGCGTTGGATTCACGAGCGATTGCCAGATCATCATCCAGATGGTGGGCACGCCGAGCGCCATGGTGGCCTGCCCCTCCTCCATCAGGTCGAGCAGGTCCTCGCCGCCGAGATGCGGGCCGGGCAGGATCTGGCCGGCGCCGACCATCATGGCCGAGAAGGGAACGGCCCAGGCATTGGCATGGAACATCGGCGTGACCATCATGACCTGGTCGCGCACCGACAGCGCGAACAGGTCGGGGATGCAGCCGGTGATGGCATGCAGCACCATCGAGCGGTGCGAATAGACGACGCCCTTCGGCCGTCCGGTGGTGCCCGAGGTGTAGCACATGCCGACGGCCTCGTTCTCGTCCTGCTCCGGGTATTGGTAGCCGCTGGCGTCGCCTTCGATGAAGTCCTCGTAGCTCTGCATGCCGGCAGGCAGCGGCGCGCCGCCGAAGGGCACGACGACGACGCGCGGCTGCTGCTTGAGCAAGGGCGACACGCGCTCCCAGATCGGCAGCAGCACGTCGTCGACGACCAGCACCCGGTCGCCGGCGTCGTCCATGATGTAGGCGATGTCCTCGGGCGAGAGCCGCAGGTTGAGGGTATGGAGCACCGCGCCTGCCGCCGGGATGCCGAAGTAGCACTCCAGGTGCCAGGCGTGGTTCCAGCTCATCGTCGCGACTGCTTCTCCCCGCGCGATGCCGGCCTTGGCGCGCAAGGCCTGCGCCAGCTGCCGGGCCCGGCGCCGGATCTCGCCGTAGCTGCGGCGGTAGGTCGACTTGTCGGGCAGGCGTCCCAGCACGCCGCGGTCGCCGAAGTAGGTTCCGGCACGCTCGAGGATCTGGTTGGTGCTGAGCTGCACCGGCATCATGGTGGACTTCATCGGGGTGTCTCCGTGGCTGCTTGTCGCAATCGAATCCGGACCGCGCCGCATGATAGGACGAGGCCGGCCTCGGCCGCCAGGGGAGCCAGGGATTTCGAGCAGTCTTCCTGCCTCAACTGCGCTTCGCGGCCGAGGCGCCCGACTTGGCGGTCCTGGGCCTGGACGGGCGCGGACGGACCGGCTTCTGCTCGGCGTCGCGCAGCGCCGCATCGATCAGGGCGTCGGCCATCCACAGCGCCGTGCGTTCGACCTCCCGATCGCCCAGGCCCCAGATGTCCTTGAGGATCACGTAGGGCTCGATGCCGTAGACCACCGACAGCGCGTGGTGCAGCCGGTCGCGCACGGCCGGGCTCATCAAGGGCGCCAGCGGCTCGATCGCGTGCTCGAGGATCCGCACGCGATGGCCGCGCCGGTAGGGCTCCTCCTCCAGCAGCCCGGCGCGCTCGAGCCCCCACTGCTCCAGCGAGAGCTGGGCGGCGGCACGCAGCTGTGCCTCGAACTCCTTGAAGCGCGGGAAGGTCTGCAGGAACAGCTCGTGTACGCGGTCGCGGCCGTTGGGGTTGGCGGACGCCAGCTTGCGCACCGGCCCGAGCGAGCTGTCGATCACCGCGGTGACCAGCGCGCTGCGGCTCGGGAAATAGCGGTAGGCCGTGGCCCGCGACACCTTCGAGCGCGCCGCCGCCTCGGCCACCGAGGGAATGTGACCGCTCTCCTGGATGATGGTCATGGCGGTGTCGAGCAGCAGCCGGAAGGTGGCGGCCCGGACGCCGCGCTCAGGAGGCGTCGGCGGTTCGCTCAGCTTGTGTTTCAGTCTCGCCATCGGGTTTGTACGGGCCTTGAGGTGCCTGCGGTCTATTGTGAACAGCGGATGCCGGATCGTATGATGCAGCCATCCCGATTTGAGACGCAAGTCTCAAACATGACTTCCTGGACTTCGAGGCCGCCGGTGCACACCGGCCGGACCGCGAGGCGATATGGAGACAAAGTCGATGCGCCTGGCAAGCTGGAGTTGGGGTGGACGCGACCACGTGGGCACGATCTCGCCGGACGGGCGGGAGGCCACGCCGCTGGGCGTGCGCGACCCATCGCTCGGGACCTTGCCGCTGATCCAGGCGCTGGCACGCGGCGAGTCGCTGCCGCAGCCTTCGGGGACGCGGCTGCCGGTCGAGGTGGTCACGCTGCGCGCGCCGCTGCCGCGTCCGCTGCGCAGTCTCTTCTGCGTCGGGCGCAACTACCGTGCGCATGCGGCCGAGCTGGCCGGCTCGGTGTTCCGCGCCGCGATGCCCGAGACCGATCCCTGGCCGATCGTCTTCGGCAAGCTCGGCGAATGCGTCGTCGGGCCGCACGATACGGTGCGCCTGCCCTCGCCGGCCGCATCGATCCAGATCGACTACGAATCCGAGCTCGCGGTCGTCATCGGCCGCGGCGGGCGCGACATCCTCGCCACCCACGCGATGGACCATGTGTTCGGCTACACGGTGATCAACGACGTCACGGCGCGCGACGTCCAGATGCGCCACCAGCAGTGGGACCTGGGCAAGAGCTTCGACACCTTCTGTCCGATGGGCCCCTGGATCGTCACTGCCGACGAGATGGACGGACGCGCGACACGCGTGCGCGGCTGGGTCAACGGCGCGCCGCGCCAGGACGGCCAGACGCGCGACATGATCTTCGACATCCCGACCTTGATCGAGACCTGTTCGCGCGGCATCACGCTCTACCCGGGCGACGTGATCGCCACCGGCACGCCCTCCGGCGTGGGGATGGGCCTGAAGCCGCCGCAATGGCTGCGCTCGGGCGACGTGGTGCGTATCGAGGTCGACGGCATCGGCGTCATCGAGAACCGTTTCGAGTAGGCCATGGGCTTCCAGTTGATCGACCGCATCGCGGTGGAAGAAGAAGGCGAAGGCCCGGCCGTCGTTTGCGTGCACGGGCTCGGCGGCAGCTCCAACACCTACACGCCGCTGATGCCGGCGCTGGCGCGGCATCGCGTCATCCGGGTCGACCTGCCGGGCAGCGGCCGGTCGCAGCGCGCCGAGGGTGCGTTGTCGATCGAGCGCTATGTCGCGACGATGCTCGACGTCTGCGATCGCCTCAAGGTCACCCGCGCGCACTGGATCGGCCATTCGATGGGCACCATCGTCTGCCAGCACGTCGCTGCCTTGCATCCGAAGCGGGTCGCGAGCGTGGCGCTGTTCGGTCCGCTGATCGCGCCGCCCGATGCGGCGCGCACCGCGATGACCGCACGGGCCGCCAAGGCGCGCGAAGGCGCGGCCGGCATGCAGGAGATCACCCAGGCGCTGCTGCAGGGCGCCATCTCGGCCGATACCCGCCAGCGGCTGCCCGTGGCCGTGGCCTATGTGCGAGAAAGCCTGATGCGCCAGGACGGCGAGGCCTATGCGCGCAGCTGCGAAGCCCTGGCCGGCGCCCAGGCCGCCGCGGTCGAGCAGATCGAAGCACCGGTGTTGCTGGTGACCGGAGATGAAGACGGCGTGGCGCCGCCGCAGGCCGTGCGCGCGATGGCCGAGCGGCTGCACCGCGCAGAAAGCAAGCGCGTGGTGGTGCTGCCACGCTGCGGCCACTGGACCCCGATCGAGYGGCCCGAGGAGTGCCAGCGCGAGCTGCGCGACTTCCTCGCGACCCATGCAAGGAGCCTGACATGGCCGACGTGATGTTCACCAACGTGCGGATCTTCGACGGCGGCGGCGAGGCGCCCTTCAGCGGCGACGTGCTGGTGCAGGGCAATCGCATCGCGCGCGTCGTCAAGACCGGCTACGGCGCGCGCCCGGCGCCGGTGTCCGGCGCGCAGGTGATCGACGGCGCCGGCGCCTTCCTGATGCCGGGCATGGTCGAGGCCCACACGCATTTCTCGTGGAACGACCAGCCGAGTCTCGACGCGATCCAGCGCATGCCGCCCGAGGAGCACATCCTGTGGTGCGCCGAGGTCGCGAAGCGCTACCTCGACATGGGCTGGACCAGCTGCGTCGGCGCCGCCACCGCCAAGCCGCGGCTCGACGTCGTGATCCGCAACGCCATCAACGACGGCACCATCGTCGGCCCGCGCTACCTCGCGGCCAGCCAGGAGATTACGGTGCCCGGCGGCCTCGGCGACACCACGCGGCCGCACCTGCCGCAGCCCGAGTTCGCCTTCGGCGCGATCGTCAGCGGTGCCGAAGAGATGCGCCGCTGCGTGCGGATGTTCGCCAAGTACGGCGTCGACTCCGTGAAGATCAATCTCTCGGGCGAGTCGATCACCGGCATGCCGAGCGAGATGAGCCAGTTCACCGAGGAGGAGATCACGGTCTGCGTGCAGGAGGCCAAGGCCTGGGGCAAGCGCGTGGCGGCGCATGCGCGCTCCACCTGGTCGATCAAGCAGTGCGTCAAGCAGGGCATCGAGGTGATCTACCACGCCAGCTTCACCGACAGCGAGGCGCTYGACATGCTCGAGGCCCACAAGACCGAGCACTTCATCGCGCCGGGCCTGGCCTGGCTGATCAACACCTGCCATCACGCGAGCCGATGGGGCCTCACCGAGGAGGTGACGCGGAAGATGGGTTACCACCGCGAGCTCGAGGCGGCGATCGAGAGCATGCGCGCGCTGCGCAAGCGCGGCATCCGCATCCTGCCGGGCGGCGACTACGGCTTCGCCTGGACGCCGCACGGCACCAACGCGAAGGACCTCGAGTACTTCGTCAAGTACGTCGGCATGAGCACCATGGAGGCGCTGCTGTCGGCCACCGCCTGGGGCGGCCCGATGATGCGCATGGGCAAGGTGCTCGGCTACATCCGCGAGGGCTGCCTGGCCGACATCCTGCTGATCGACGGCGATCCGCTGGCCGACATCACGGTGCTGCAGGACAAGGCCCGCATCCTGGCCGTCATGAAGGACGGCGAGTTCCATCGCGCGCCACCGCTGCGCTCGGCGCGCACCACGCGCTGGGCCGCCTAGGAGAACCGCCATGGCCGACGTCGTCTTCACCAACGTCCGCATCCTCGACGGCACGGGGCAGAACCCCTACAGCGGCAGCGTTCTGGTGCGCGGCAACCGCATCCGCCAGGTCGGCCGCAGCACGGCGCCGATCGCGCCCGGCGGCGCCGCCGTGATCGACGGCGCCGGCGCCACCTTGATGCCCGGCATGTGCGAGGCCCATACGCACTTCTCGTGGAACGACGCCGCCACGCTGGCCGAGATCCAGACCCTGCCGCTCGAGGAGCACGTGCTGTGGTGCGCCAAGGTCGCGCGGCGCTACCTCGAGGCCGGCTTCACTTCCTGCGTCGGCGCCGCCTGCGCCAAGCCGCGGCTCGACGTCGTGATCCGCAACGCGATCAACGCCGGCCAGATCCCCGGCCCTCGCTACCTCGCGGCCAGCCAGGAGATCACGGTGCTCGGCGGCCTCGGCGACGAGACCCTGCCGCACCTGCCCTTCCCCGAGTTCAGCTTCGGCGTCAACATCTCGGGGCCCGAGGAGATGCGCAAGGCGGTGCGGCTGTTCCTCAAGTACGGTGTCGACTCGATCAAGCTCAACCTCTCGGGCGACAACTTCACGCCGCAGTCGCCGTCCGAGACCTCCTGGATGATGGACGAGGAAGTCGAGGCTGCGATGCGCGAGGTGCGCATCCGCGGCAAGCGCGGCATCGCCCATGCGCGCTCGTCCGAGAGCGTCAAGCAGGCGCTGCGACACGGCATCGACCTGATCTACCACGCGAGCTTCGCCGACAACGAGGCGCTCGACATGCTCGAGGCCGCCAAGGACCGGGTCTTCGTCGCTCCCGGCATCGCGATCCTCTACGCCATGCTGTACGAGGCCGAGCCCTACGGCATCACGCACGACATGGCGGTCGGCATGGGCTACGAGACCGAATGGGAGGCGGCCATCGTGTCGCTCGCGAAGATGCACAAGCGCGGCATCCGCGTGCTGCCCGGCGGCGACTACGGCTTCGCCTTCACGCCCCATTGCCAGAACGCGCGCGACCTCGAGTTCTTCGTCAAGTACCTGGGCTTCACGCCGATGGAGGCGATCCGAGCGACCACGCTGTATGGCGGCCAGATCATGATGCGGCCCGACGAACTCGGCTGCGTCAAGGAAGGCTATCTCGCCGACCTGATGCTGGTCGACGGCGATCCGCTGGCCAACCTGTCGATCCTGCGCGACCCGAAGCGCATCCTCGCGGTGATGAAGGACGGCGAGTTCGCCAAGGCGCCCGAGATCGCCTCGCAGCGGGCCTGGGGGCGCGCCGCATGAGCCGAAAGAGCCTGGCGCTGTGGCTGCTGTTCGGCCTGCCGATCGCGGCTTTCGTGGTCTGGGCAGTCGCCGACAACGCGACGCTGTTCTTCAAGACCCTGCTCAACGGCATGACGCTGGCGTCGCTGTACTTCCTGGTCGCCAGCGGCTTCACGCTGGTCTTCGGCCTGATGCGCAACGTCAATCTCGCGCACGGCTCGCTCTACCTGTTCGGTGCCTACGTCGGTTGGTTCGTCGGCGAGCGCACCGGCTCCTGGGTGCTGGCGGTCGTCGCCGGCTTCCTCGCCGCCGCGGTGATGGGCCTGCTGATGCAACTGCTGGTGTTCCGCCACATGCAGGGCCAGGACCTGCGGCAGACGCTGGTCACGATCGGCCTGTCGATCGTGCTGGCCGACCTGATGCTCTGGATCTGGGGCGCCGAGATCTATACCTTCGACCCGCCGGCCTGGATCTACGGTTCGACCACCCTGCCCCTGGTCGCCAAGTTCCCGACCTATCGCCTCGTCGTGCTGCTGGCCTCGATCGCGATCGGCGTCGGGCTCTGGCTGCTGCTGGCCCGCACGCGCATCGGCATGATGATCCGCGCCGGCGTCGACGACCGCGCCATGCTGGCGGCCTCCGGCGTCAACGTGCAGCGGGTCTTCGCGCTGACCTTCGCGATCGGCGCCGGCCTGGCCGGGCTGGCCGGCGTGGTGGGCGGCACCGCGCTGTCGATCTCGCCCGGCGAGGACATCCGCTACCTGCTGGCCTCGCTGGTGGTGGTGATCGTCGGCGGCATGGGCAGCGTGGTCGGGGCCGCCATCGGCGCCCTGCTGATCGGCCTGGCCGAGCAGTTCGGCCTGGCCTACGCCCCGACCTACAGCGTGGTCTTCACCTTCGTGATCATGGTGGTGGCGCTGGCCTTCAAGCCGCGCGGCCTGATGGGGAAGAGCACATGAGCGCGGCGCGCTGGCGGCGGGCCATGAATGGTTCTGCGGCCGCGGCCGCGCGCGGCGGGCGCGACACGCGCGCGCCGGTGCTGCTGCACCCGGCCGCGGCATCCGGCCGTTCCGATGCGCAGGCGGCGGTCTGGTCGGGGTGGCGCTCCGCACTGCGTGCCGTCAGGCTGCGCCACCTGCTGGTCATCGCCTTCGTGCTGGCCTACCCCTTCTTCGCCACGCCCTTCTTCACCTTCCAGATCGGCGCCCAGTCGCTGGCGCTCGGGCTGATCGCGCTGTCGCTGACCTTCCTCGGCGGCTATGGCGGCATGGTGTCGCTGGCGCAGATGACGGTCGCGGGCTTCGCCGCCTACATGCTGGCGATCTTCGGCACCAGCAGCAATCTCGCGATCAGCCTGGGCTGGCCCTGGTGGCTGGCGCTGGTCGTGGCGGTCTCGCTGGCGACCGTCGTGGCGGCGGGCATCGGCTGGCTGTCGGTGCGCACCGAGGGCATCTACACCATCATGATCACGCTCGCGGTGGGCGTGGCCTTCTTCTACCTGGCGCAGCAGAACTACACGCTCTTCAACGGCTTCCAGGGCTTCAGCCGCATCGCGCCGCCGACCGTGTTCGCGCTCGACCTGCACGAGCCCATGCCCTTCTACTTCCTGGTGCTGGCCTGTGCGCTCGGCGGCTATTTCTTCGTCAAGCACCTGGTCCGGGCACCTTTCGGCATCGCGCTGCAGGGCATCCGCGACAACCCGCGCCGCATGCAGGCGCTGGGCTACAACGTGACCGCGCACCGGGTCGCCGCCTATGCGGTGGCCGGTTTCCTGGCCGCGGTGGGCGGCGTGCTGATGGTCTGGTACAACGGCCGGATCTCGCCCGGGACCGTCGGCACCGGCGCGATGATCAACATTCTCATCATCGCCGTGCTCGGCGGCATGAAGCACCCGATCGGCGCCTTCGTCGGCGCCATCGTGTTCGTGCTGCTGCAGAACTTCGCCATCGACCTGGTCGACCGCGAACGCTTCAATCTCGTGATCGGCGGCGTCTTCCTCGCGATCGTGCTGTTTTCCCCGGACGGCTTGCTGGGCCTCTGGCAGAGCCTGCGCCACCGTCTGGGCGCCTCTTTCACCCCCCGCGGCCGTGGCCGCATTCATCGATGACAAGAAGGAGCGAGACATGAGCAGAGGCAACGGAATTTTCGGTCGCAGCATCCTGGCTGGCGCGGCACTGGTTGCGATGGGCGGCCTGGCGCAGGCCCAGGAGACCTTGAAGATCGGCTTGCTGGCCACGCTGGAGGGCCCGTTCGCGGCGCCCGGCCAGGACAGCATGCGCGGCGCCGACCTGGCGCTGAAGGAAAAGAACGGCATGGCCGGGGGCAAGAAGATCGAGTTCGTCAAGGTCTCTTCCGACGCCACGCCGGACAAGGCGGTCAACGCCACGCGCAAGGCCGTCGAGCAGGACAAGGTGCAGATCATGATCGGCCCGCTGTCGGGCGACGAAGGCATCGCGGTCAAGAACTAYGCGAAGACGCAGCCGAACATCACCTTCGTCAACGGCTCGTCCGGCGCGCAGGCGACGACGCTTTCGGACCCGGCGCCGAACTTCTACCGCTTCAACACCGAGGGCGCGCAGTGGATGGTCGGCCTGGGCGAACATGCGCTCTCGAAGGGCTACAAGAAGACCTTCCTGATCGCCGAGGACTACGGCTTCCCCTACTCGCAGGTCCAGGGCTTCATGGCCAGCTATTGCGCCAAGGGCGGCAAGGTGGTCGACAAGGCCTGGGTGCCGCTGGGCACCAAGGACTACGCCTCGGTGATCGCCAAGATCCCGAAGGACGTCGATGCGCTGGTGGTGGTGCTGGGCGGCTCCGACGCGGTCAACTTCCTGACCCAGTACGAGCAGGCCGGCGGCGACAAGCCGATGGTCGGCGGCTCGATCACGGTCGACCAGACGGTGCTGAACTTCAAGGGCAAGCGGCGTGAATCACTGCTCGGCACCGCCTCGGCCGGGCCGATGGCCGACTCGATCGACACGCCCGAGTGGAAGAAGTTCGTGGCCGACTACAAGGCCACCTTCAAGGACGGCTTCCCGAGTCCGTCGCTGTTCGCCTACCTGTACTACATCAACACCAAGGCGGCGCTCGACGGCCTCGACGCGGTCAAGGGCGACCTCTCGAACGGCCAGAAGGCCTACCGCGAAGCGCTGCAGAAGACCAGCTTCAAGGGCCCGGCCGGCGAGGTCAGGATCGACGCCAACCGCAACGGTGTCGGCACCACCTACATCACCGAGGTAGCGAAGGCGCCCGACGGCTCCTTCTACAACAAGGTCGTGAAGTCGGTGCCGAACATCACGCAGACGCTGGGACTGCCCGAGGCGGAATTCAAGAAGATGGGCCTGGGCTCGCGCGACGTCCCTGACTGCAGGAAATGACCACCCCCGTTGCTTGCTCACTGCGTGTAGCCGCCTCCCCCCTCGCGGGGGCAGCACCAGCGGCCCGGCAAAGCCGGTTCCGCGGTGTTTCCCGAAGGGGCCTGGCATCGCCGGAAACCTGAGAATGGCCACGATCACCCCGCTCAGGCCGGCCGCGGCGCGCGGCGGCACGGCTGCCGGCGACGGCGCGCAGCTGCTCTCGGGCGACGCGCTGCGGCTGGACGGGGTGACGCGTGCCTTCGGCGCGCTGCGGGCGGTCGACGACGTTTCGCTCACCGTCACGGCCGGGCAGAAGTACGCGATCCTCGGCTCCAACGGGGCCGGCAAGACCACGCTCTTCAACGCCATCACGGGCGACTTCCCGCCGACCGCGGGGCGCATCCATTTCTTCGGCGAGGACATCACCGAGCTGCCGCCGCACGACCGCATTCGCAAGGGCCTGCGCCGCACCTACCAGTCCTCGCTGCTGTTTCGCGACCTGACGGTGCGCGACAACCTGTTCCTGGCGGTGCGCGGTGTCGCCAGCGGCCGCTTCAGTTTCATGCGCGCGCGGGCCGGCCATGCCTCGACGCGAGCGACCCACGACCTGCTCGAGCGCTCGCGCCTGAGCCATATTGCGGATGAACGCGTCGCCAACCTGGCGCACGGGCAGCAGCGGCAGCTGGAGATCGGCATGGCGCTGGCCGGCGCGCCGCGCCTGATCCTGTTCGACGAGCCGGCCGCGGGCCTGTCGCCGGTCGAGCGGCGCGAACTGGTCGCGCTGCTGGGTTCGCTGCCGGCGCACATGAGCTTCGTGCTGATCGAGCACGACCTCGACATCGCGCTGCGCGTGGTCGACCGGGTCACCGTGATGCACAACGGCCGGGTGCTGCGCACCGGCACGCCGGCCGAGATCGAGACCGACGCGCAGGTGCAGGCGATCTACATGGGGAGCAGGCACTGATGGCATGGTTCGGCACCGACCGCGAAGTCGCCGCGCCCGGCGGCGCGCCCATCCTCGCCATCGATTCGCTCGATGTGTACTACGGCGGTGCCCACGCACTGCAAGGCGTCGGCTTGACGCTCGAACGCGGCGTGCTGGGCATCGTCGGGCGCAACGGCATGGGCAAGACCACGCTGTGCAATGCGATCACCGGCCTGGTGCCGGCGCGCGGCAGCATCCGGCTCGCGGGCGAGGAGATCCTCGGCCTGGCGCCGAACGAGATCACGAAGCGCGGCATCGCCTACGTGCCCCAGGGCCGCCGGGTCTGGCCCTCGCTGTCGGTCGACGAGACCTTGCGGCTGGTGGCCAGCCGGCGGCGCGAGGTCGACCGCGTCTATGCGATGTTTCCGCGGCTGGCCGAACGCCGCGGCCATGGCGGCGCACAGCTGTCGGGCGGCGAGCAGCAGATGCTGGCGATCGGGCGTGCCCTGCTGCTGAACCCGAGGCTGCTCGTGATGGACGAGCCCACCGAAGGCCTGGCGCCGATGATCGTCGAGCAGGTGGCGCAGTCGCTGCGCGAGCTGGTGGCCGAAGGCCGCATCGCGGTGCTGCTGATCGAACAGAACCTCGGCGTCGCGATCTCGGTGGCCGACCGCATCGGCCTGATGGTCAACGGCCGCATCGCGCGGCAGATGCCGGCGGCCGAGCTGGCGGCCGACCGCGCGCTGCAGGAGCGGCTGCTCGGCGTGCGCTCGGGCGGCCACGGCGAGGAGGAAGACGAGGCGGCGCCCGTGGACGACGATCGCCCGGCGGCCACGCAGGTCTTCACGGTGCGCCGCGCGCACGGCGACGGCGCCCCCTCGCTCGACGACCTGGCGCCGAGCACGGTGCGCGGCTTCACGCGCTGGAATGCCGGGGGCGCCGCGGCGCCGGTGGCCGACATCGTCCGCCTCGCTGCGGCACCGATGGCGTCCGAAGCGGCAGCCGCCCCGCCGGCCGCCGACTCGCCGCGCGTGTTCGAGTTCCCGGTCGCCGCCAGCAGCGAGCGTTCTGCCTACGTGGCCGGCACCTTCGACACCAAGGGCCGCGAGCTGGCCTACCTGCGCCAGTGCCTCGAGAAACTGGGCCTGCGCGTGGTCACGGTCGACCTGTCCACCTCGGGCAAGCCCTCGCCGGCCAGCGTGCACCCGCGCGAAGTGGCGCGCCATCATCCGCAGGGCGAGTCGGCGGTGTTCGGCAACGACCGGGGAAGTGCCATGGCGGCCATGGCGCTGGCCTTCGAGGCCTTCCTCGGCACGCGCCGCGACCTCGGTGGCCTCATCTCGGCCGGCGGTTCGGGCGGCACCTCGATGGCGACGCAGGGCATGCGCGCGCTGCCGATCGGCCTGCCCAAGATGATGGTCTCGACCATGGCCAGCGGCGACACGCGGCCCTATGTCGGACCGAGCGACATCTGCATGATGTACTCGGTCACCGACGTGCAGGGCATCCATCGCATCAGCGAGCTGGTGCTGGCCAATGCGGCCCACGCGCTGGCCGGGATGATCGCGCATCCGCCGGCGGCATCCGCCGTCACCAAGGCGGCGATCGGGCTGACCATGTTCGGCGTCACCACGCCCTGCGTCCAGGCGGTCACGCACCGGCTCGAAGACCAATGGGACTGCCTGGTGTTCCACGCCACCGGCGTCGGCGGCCAGTCGATGGAGAAGCTGGCCGAGTCGGGCCTGATCGCCGGCGCGATCGATGTCTCGACCACCGAGATCGCGGACCAGATCGTCGGCGGCGTGCTGTCGGCCGGTCCGACCCGGCTCGATGTGTTCGCCCGCCATGCGCTGCCCTACGTGGGCTCCTGCGGCGCCCTCGACATGGTGAACTTCGGCGCCTGGGACACGGTGCCCGAACGCTTCAAGGGCCGGCGGCTCTATCGCCACAACCCGACCGTCACGCTGATGCGGACCTCGGCCGACGAGTGCCGGGCGATCGGCGAGTTCATCGCCACGAAGCTCAATGCGATGCGCGGCCCAGTGCGCTTCCTGATCCCCGAGGGCGGCGTCTCGGCGATCGACCGCCCAGGCCAGCCCTTCCACGACCCGGAGGCAGACCAGCAGCTCTTCGGCAGCATCGAGCGCGCCTTCCGTGCCGGCCCGGACCGCAAGCTGATCCGGCTGCCGCTGCACATCAACGACGAGGCCTTCGCCGAGGCCCTGGTCTCGGCCTGGCACGAGGTCTCGCGGGCGCCGGTCGGCGCGCGGCGGGCCTGAACGAAAGCGATACGAGGAGGAACGAACAATGGCCCGCATCTCCCGCTCGACCCTGCTGGCGCGGCTGCGCGCCAAGATCGACGCCGGCCGGCCGATCATCGGCGGCGGCGCCGGCACCGGCCTGTCGGCCAAGTGCGAGGAGGCCGGCGGCATCGACCTGATCGTGATCTACAACTCGGGCCGCTACCGCATGGCCGGTCGCGGCTCGCTGGCGGGCCTGATGGCCTACGGCAATGCCAACGAGATCGTCTGCGAGATGGCGCGCGAGGTGCTGCCGGTCGTCAAGCACACGCCGGTGCTGGCCGGCGTCAACGGCACCGACCCGTTCATGATTCCCGACGAATTCCTCGGCCGGCTGGTGTCGCTGGGCTTCTCGGGCGTGCAGAACTTCCCGACCGTCGGCCTCATCGACGGCGTCTTCCGCGCCAATCTCGAAGAGACCGGCATGGGCTATGGGCTCGAGGTGGAACTGATCTCCCGCGCCCGCGCGCTCGACCTGCTGACCACGCCCTACGTGTTCTGCGAGGCCGACGCCCGCGCCATGGCGGCGGCCGGTGCCGACGTCGTCGTCTGCCACCTCGGCCTCACCACCGGCGGTGCCATCGGCGCCGGCACCGCGCTCACGCTGGCCGACTGCGTGCCGCGCATCAATGCCTGGGCGGCGGCGGCGCACGAAGTCAATCCCGAGGCGATCGTGCTGTGCCACGGCGGCCCGATCGCCACGCCGGAGGACGCGCAGTACGTGCTTGCGCGCTGCCCCGCATGCCACGGTTTCTACGGCGCGAGTTCGATGGAGCGGCTACCGACCGAGGCGGCGCTCACAGAGACCACGCGACGCTTCGTTCAGATCACGCGATAAGGAGACCAGATCCATGTCAGGCGCTCAATTCGGCAACTTCATCCTCGCCCTGATCGTGGTCGCGATCGTCGTCGCGATCGCGGTCTGGCTGCTGCACTGGCTGTACCTGCGCAGTTCCAAGGAGCGCTCCTTCGTCCGCACCGGCCTGGGCGGGCAGAAGGTGGTGCTGGGCGGCGGCGCCTTCGTGCTGCCGATCGTGCACGACGTCATCCCGGTCAACATGAACACGCTGCGCCTCGAGGTCAACCGCGGGCGCGACAAGGCGCTGATCACCAAGGACCGGATGCGGGTCGACGTGATCGCCGAGTTCTACGTGCGGGTGGCGACCAGCGAGGAAGCGGTCGCGGCGGCAGCGCAGACGCTGGGCCTGCGGACCATGGAGCCCGAGCAGCTCAAGGAACTGGTGGAGGGCAAGTTCGTCGACGCGCTGCGCACCGCGGCCGCCGAGATGACGATGGAAGAGCTGCACGAGAAGCGCGGCGCCTACGTGAAGCGGGTGCGCGATGCCGTCTCCGAGGACCTGACCAAGAACGGCCTCGAGCTCGAAGCCGCCTCGCTGACCCAGCTCGACCAGACCGGCATGGAGTTCTTCAACCCCAGCAACGCCTTCGACGCCGAGGGCCTGACCCGGCTCACCGAGCAGATCGAGCACCGCAAGAAGCAGCGCAACGACGTCGAGCAGGACACCCTGATCGCGATCCGCAACAAGAACCTCGAGGCCGAGAAGCTGTCGCTCGACATCGACCGCGAAGGCGAGCACGCCCGGCTGGCCCAGCAGCGCGAGCTCGAGATCGCGCGGGCCCGCCAGCGGGCCGAGGTGTCGGCCGAGCGGGCGCTGCGCGAGCAGGACGCCGAGGCGGCGCAGATCGCCGCCAGGCAGAGCATCGACCAGGCCCGCATTCGCGCCGAGCAGACGCTGGAGGAAGAGCGCATCGGCAAGGAGCGCGCGATCCAGGGTGCCGAGATCGAGCGCCGCATGTCGCTCGAACTGGCCGAGCAGCAGCGCGCAATCTCGGTCGCGCGCGAGAGCAAGGCCCAGAGCGAGGCCCAGGCCGAGGCCGAGATCGCGCGGGCGCTGGCCGTGTCGGCCGAGGAGAAGGTGTTCACCGCGCGCGAGGTCGAGATGGCCGAGCGCAAGAAGGCGATCGAGCTGATCGGCGCCCAGCAGATCGCCGAGCGCGACGCCCTGCGGCTCACGTCGGCCGCACAGGCCGAGAGCGACGCCAGTGCCGCCCGCGGCGCCGCGGTGCGCGCGCAGGCCGAAGCCGACGCCGACGCCGACAAGATCCGCTCGATGGCGATGCGGGTGCGTGCCGAGATCGAGGCCGATGCCGCGCGCATGATGAACGAGTCGCACAACATGCTGACGCCCGAGGCCCGCATGTCGGCGCTGCGCATGAAGCTGGTCGAGAAGGCCGAGGCCATCATCCGCGAGTCGGTGCGGCCGCTGGAGCGCATCGAGGGCATCAAGATCCTGCACGTGGACGGGCTCGGCGGTTCGTCGGGCGACGGCGCGCGCAGCGGCGACGGCGGCGGCTTCGCCGACGGCCTGGTCAACTCGGCGCTGCGCTTCCGCGCCCAGGCGCCGCTGGTCGACCAGTTGCTGCGCGAGATCGGCATCGAGGGCGGCGACATCCAGCGCCTGGTCGGCGACGTGAGTGGCTCGCATGCCGCCCTGCCCTCGACCGCGCCGAAGGAATAGCGCATGGTGAATGTCTACGTCTCCAGCGTGATCGACGCCAGCGCCGACAGCGTGTGGAGCCGCGTGCGCGACTTCAACGGCCTGCCGCAATGGCATCCGGCCATCGCCGACAGCCGGATCGAGAACGGCCAGCCGGCCGACCGCGTCGGCTGCATCCGCCACTTCCACCTGAAGGACGGCGGCATGATCCGCGAGAAGCTGCTGGCGCTCTCCGACTACGACTACAGCTGCACCTACGAGATCCTCGAGAGCCCGATGGGGGTCTCGAACTATGTCGCCACCCTCAAGCTCACGCCGGTGACCGACGGCGGGCGCTGCTTCGCCGAATGGAGCGCCGAGTTCGAGTGCGAGGCAGGCCGCGAGCGCGAACTGACGGAGTCGATCGGCAATGGGGTCTTCCAGGCCGGCTTCGATGCGCTGAAGCGGCGCTCGCTGCGCTGAGCCATGCGCCAGAGAGTTGTCCGCTCCGCGATCATCGATGCGCCCATCGAACGCGTCTGGGCGGTGCTGCGCGACTTCAACAGCCACGACCAGTGGCACAGCGCGATCGCGGACAGCCACATCGAGGGCGGCGAGCGCAGCGACCAGGTCGGCTGCGTGCGCAACTTCAGGCTCAAGGACGGCAACCACCTCCGCGAGCAGCTGCTGACCCTGTCGGACAGCGAGCACAAGAGCACCTACTGCATCGTCGAGGCCAGCCTGCCGCTGCAGCGCTACGTGGCCACCGTGGCCTTGAAGCCGGTGACCGACGGCAACCGGACCTTCTGGCATTGGGAGTCGAGCTTCGCGACCCCGCCGGGCATGGAGCGCGAGCTGCGCGATGCCGTGGCGCAGGGCGTCTACGAGACCGGGTTCGAGGACATGCGGCGCTACCTGCGCGGCGGCGTCGACCGGCGCGCTTCGGCCGTTGCCGCGATGCCGACGGCGCTCCCGGTGCCGACGCGGCGGATCGCGCTGGCGCGCTATGGCGGCCCGGACGTGCTGCGGCCGCAAGACGCCGAGGCCGCCGCGCCCGGCGCCGGCGAAATCCGTATCCGCCAGCGTGCGGTCGGGGTCAACTTCATCGACGTCTACCTGCGGCGCGGCTGGGTGCCGGCCATGCTGCCGGTCTCCGCGGAGTCGCCGGGCGTGCTCGGCATGGAGGCGGCCGGCGGTGTGCTCGACCTCGGGCCCGGAGTCAGCGGCTTCCTGCCCGGGGATCGCGTGGCCTACCTCGGCCCCGTGCCGGGCGCCTACTGCGGGGTGCGCAGCGTGCCGGCCGACTGGGTGGTGCGGCTGCCGCCCGAGATCGAGGACGAGACGGCGGCCGCCCTGCTGCTCAAGGGCATCACGGCCGACTACCTGCTGCACGATCTCGGCCATGTGCAGCGCGGCACCCGGCTGCTGGTGCATGCGGCGGCCGGCGGCGTCGGCCTGCTGGTCTGCGCCTGGGCACGACGTCTCGGTGCCGTGGTGATCGGCACGGTGTCGAGCGAGGACAAGGCGCGGGTGGCGCGCGCGCACGGCTGCGAGCACGTGATCGTGACCCGCGACTACCGCTTCGCCGATGCGGTGCAGCGTGTCTGCGGCGGTGCCGACGTGCTGATCGACGGCCTCGGCGATGCGGCGCGCGACGAGAACCTGGCCGCCCTTGCACGCCGCGGCCACTGGATCAGCCTGGGCCAGGCCAGCGGCCCGCTGCAGCCGCTGGCGCCCGACGCGCTGGTGGCCAAGTCGCTGAGCTTCTCGCGGCCCGTGGTGTTCGACTACGTGTCGACCCCGGCGCAACTCGCCGAACGTGCGCAGCGGGTCTGGAGCGCGCTCGCCGATGGCGCGATCCAGCTGCCGCCGATCGAGCGCTTCTCGCTCGACGCGGCGGCGCAGGCGCATGAACGGCTCGAATCGCGCAGCAGCATCGGCGCGCTGGTGCTGCTGCCATGACACCCGAACAGGAAGGAGCACACGCCATGATCGTCGGCATGAACCATTTCACCGTCACCGCGGAGGACGAAGAGAAGACGCTGGCCTTCTACTGCGGCCTGCTCGGCCTGCGCGTCGGCCATCGGCCGGACCTCGGCTTTCCGGGCGCCTGGCTTTACGGCAGCGGACCGCAGGCCGTGCTGCACCTGTACTTCGGCAGGCCGGTGCCGGCGCAGCGCACCGGGGTCATCGACCACATGGCGTTCACGGCGCAGGACCTGCGCGCCGTCAAGGCCCGCTTCGACCAGAGCGGCATCCCGTACGAACTGCGGCAACAGGCCGGCGCGGGCACCTGGCAGCTGTTCTGCCACGACCCCAGCGGGGCCAAGGTCGAGCTCGATTTCGACGCGTCAGAGACGGTGTAGATGGAGTGTGGATCGCCCCAAGTATTCAGGCACATCCACAAATCGGAGTCGCCGGCCTTGTTGTCAACCACGAAGGGCTGGCCCAGGTCGACCGCCAACTGCTGGCTGACCAGCCTCGCCACCGATCCCTCACTCGCGGATGCGACCTTGGGCGCGCTGCCCGCGACCATCGACGGGATGAATGCGCGGGGCCAGTACATGAACGAGCGAGGCGCACAGACCGGCGCCGACGAGTTTCGGTACCGCGACGACGTGACGGAGATCCAGATCGATGACGGGCGGCTGCACGCCCTCGGGGTGATCTCCCAGCAAATCCAGACCATCAGTCCGGAGTGGGTCAGCGAATCGGGCACGTGGCTTCAACCCGATGCGGCCGATCTGCTCCTGGTCGGGCTGCACGCCATCCAGCAGCTCGCGCGCCGGGTCGAGGCGCTGCAGGAGCGCATCGCGTTGCTGGAGCCTGAAACCAGGGGTGATAGCGGGGATGCGAACTCGTGATGAGATCTCCGAAATGGCGCAGATCGAACTTGACCCGGTGAGCATCGTCATTGAGCTGGCCGCGTACCTTTTCTCGGACGAGATGGCGCGGATCGTCGGCACCTACGCCGTGATCTGGGTCTGCTCGACCGTCGGCGCGTACTACGCGCTGGGCGCGCGCGACACATTGAGACCATCGTCCCGTGTGGTCTTCTTCCTGGTGGTCAGCGTGGTCGCGCTGCTGCTGACTGTTCCGCTGGCGATGCTGGGTGCGGCCCACTTGCCGGCGGATGTGGACGACCGCTGGCTCTTCGCGCCGATGGCGCTCTGCATCGGTCTCGTGGGCGATCGCTGGCCGAGGATTGGCGTCGCGGTGTGGCGGTGGTTGCGCCAGAGATTTTTTGTTCATCAAGGAGTCGACCCGTGATTGCTAGCCTTCTCGTCGGGGCGAACGTCGTGATCTGCATCGCGATCATGGGAGTCTGCGTTCGCCGTCAGGGCATGGTCCACCCCGGAATGCGGGCCAGACTATCGAACACCCTGCTCGGCACCGGGGCGCTGATCCTGGCGCCGTCGCCGGTCTGGGGTCACAAGCCCGGGTGGCCGTGCGTATTGTTCGCCTTCATCGTGCTCGTTTGCCTGGTGCTGGATTCGCATCGACCGCCGTTGGGCGCCTCGACGCGGCCGGAGGCGGGCCAATGTCCATAGCTTGAAGCACCTCCGCGTGTCGCAACGTCCCTTGGCTCGCACCTCGCTGGAAGCTGCCAGCCAACTGCTCCAACTGCCTCTCTCGTTCAGCGATAGCCCTCGCCTTGGCTTGCTCTTCGCCGTACTCTCTGAATGAAAAGAACTTCGTGATTTTCGACGCGCCGGCCGGCCTCGTCGTGGCGACCCAATAGGCCGATCGCCCCTTGGCCGCCTTCATGTAGTGGACACCCGGCACGCCACTGCTGTTGTTGCGCTTGACGATCGTGGCGCGTGCCGCGGGGGGTGGGGGCGCGACCTCGCATGGACGAGGCGACAGCATCCGAACGGACTGTTCGGCCGGATGCGGCACCGTCAGTCCCGGCAATTGAAGCAACTGCTTTTGGCGCTCCTTGATGGCCAGCAGCTTGGCTTGGTCGCCGTAACGGCCGACGCTGAACGACTTGCTCAATACTCTTCCAGGGCCAACTTCCGTCTTGGCCGTCCAGAGCCACGGCGTCCCGTCCGGCCATCGACGACAAGTGACGCCGACAATGCCGCTGGTGTTGGTGCTCAGGAGCGTTTGGGCTTTTTCCTGACGGGCGACCGGTGGGTGTGTTCTGACGATCTCGTCGCGCCATGCCTGTGCCATCAAGAGTGCTGCCTCTTTGCCGCCGCAGGTGCTATGCGAAAAGGTCTTTCGCAACGTCAAGCCCGCGCGCTTGATCACGACAGTCCAGTGCCTGTCGAAGGTCACGATGCCATACATGGGGGCGGGCCTGCGTGGGACGCGCGTCATGGCGTCAGACGCGGCAGGCTCAGATCCGCCGGCGGTCACGGCGTCGGGCAAGCCTGAACAAGGTCGAATTGCACGGGCTGCGGCGTGCTTGGCTCGGTTGCATCGGTGATCACTTGCGTGCAACTGAGGTTGTCCCGCCAGACAAAGTCGACGAGGTAAACGTGGCCGGCGGCGGGGCGAAATCTCGTGACAAGCGGCCCACAACTGCCAGTGCTGATCGGGAGGGTGCGCGGCGTGTTCACTTGCTGCCAGTTGCCGATAGCCTTCACCTGAACGCCTTCGCGAGGGTCCAGCTCGTGCTCGATATAGGGCTGTGTCTTGAACAACGCGCTGCGCGTTCTTTCGTTCATGCGGGCGATCCAGGGGAAGACCACGCCACGCCCGCTGTAGGCCACGTTCCCTACCGTCTCGAAGCCTTGGCACGCCTCGCTGGCCGTGCTGACCGAATAGACGACGGCGTGGCCCRCGCCGGAACTGCGCAACACGAGCTTTGCTGCGCCTGGGGTGACTTCCCGAAGGCTGTCATCCAAAGCGCGCTCGTCTGCGGCAGYGGTTTGGGGATTGATGTCCCGGTAGGCGCAGCCGCCGAGCAATGAGAGTGCAGTCAACATCAAGACTGCGAGATGGATGTCGCTAGCGCGCTCTCGCAAAGTTGAAAGATTTCTCATCTTTTCTACTTTCGCTTTAAGCCCCGCGCTGCGAGCTCATCTTTCAATTCGAGAAATATATTTAGGCCAGGATCAGGCCGTCCTATTAATCTCATTCGCGCTGAATAGCCAAAAAACATCACAATAAAGAGTCCCAGCCCCATCATGACGAACCCAACCACTCGATTGATCGACAAAAGTATCGGAATTGCAATTAAAGAGCCTCCGACGAAGAAGGCCAGATGCTCAAACAAAGTCCACCACCAATATTGCGTTCGCGGTGGAAGAACGCTCAAAATCAGCAGGGAACAATAACCCAAAGCCACCAGCCAGTACAGCAATTCACCCAGCTGCGGCTTGAAAAACCAAGGAAAAACCAAACCCAGCACGGCGAGCAACTTGAGAAAGTATTTCATGCAATGCGCCAATTTTTATTGGTGGACGTAGCCGTCAATTTTTTTAACTATTGAGGTCATTAGAGGCTTCGCTTGTCGTTCGGATATTTCAAAGAGCACCGATTTTGGAACTCCAGTCTTACGGGATACCGCATCTATCGCTATATCGGTAGCAATGTCTAAAGACACTTTCCCTGCACTGGGCCGCAAGAGCTGCTCCTTAGCGTTTGCGGATGCCGCCGCCTCCGAGTAAGAACAGCACGGCGACTATCATCAATTGGGCCGCGGCGTGCCCTTTCGACGCCTTCCTTCAATATTTTAAGCAACATACACACCCAAGAAGTAAGTGAACAAAATCGCGAGCACATAGGCAGTTCTCGGGACTTTGTTTTCTCCATTAAGGTAATGGAAATTTCCGGAGTACGCCGGCATGTCCTTGTTTTTCCAGAATCCCCAAGCAATCCATCCCCACATCATTGAAAATGCAATCCAGCTGAAAAAATTAAATGCATCAAACGCCCTCATGAGGGTGGCGGTCTTAATCGTTCCCAAGATCAGGATAAGGAAAAAAGGAATTGATCTAAGGTTCATCATTATCGGAAGTGGTTGTAGCACGCGCGCGATCGACAAATGCTTGACATCCGCTTGCAAGATCGATCGTTGCTGCAACTCGATTTGCTACAGCTTCATTCAATCCATAGACCATAGATTCGCGTCATGTATTGTGTTGCTGCGAACTGTAATGTTTCCTTGACAACAGATGAATTGAAATTTCCGTCGATTGCGCCGCTGACCGAAGAAGTGGCCGGGCCAATTATTCCGGCTATTGTTCCGGCGACGCCGACCGGCGGCACCATCGTTGTAACGGTTGCATGGTAATTGATGTCATCGATAATTTTCTTCTCGACAGCCTTGACATACAAATCAAACACGAACCATCTCGATCTTCATTTTTGAAGAATTGCGGCCACAAAATAGATCGACATCATTGAAATGACGTACAACATTCTGGCAATCTGATTACCTCCATCGGCGTAGCGAAAAGGGCCTGCTGCCGGAAGGTCTTTGTTATTCTGGTAGGCATAGATTATCCAAATAATCCAGCCTCCTGCGGCAAACCAGCCCAGAGACTCCAGAAGTCTCCCTTGAACAACCAAAATTCCGGATTTGCCGACAATCCCAAGCACGGTAATTAGCAGAACGGTTTGCTTTGCGTTCAATTTTTATCCGATGCAATTTCTTTTTGACCTCGGTCGACAAACGCTTGCCATCCGCCAGCCAAATCAACCAGCGCCGTCACTCTGTTTGCCATCGCTTCTGATAGACCATAGATTCGATTCAGATACTGAGCCGCTGCCGCCTGAGTCCCTTCTTTTATTATCGCCTTAAGACCTTGATCTTCAAGAATTCCGGATGCCACAGACGTAAGCGGACCAACTAATTGGGAAATGGCCCCCGCCACACCTAGCGGAGATGCAATAGAAACAATGGTGGCCCCTTGGTTAATTCCATCCAAGATATTCTTGTCGATAGCCTTGACATACGATTGAGTTGACGAATCGCTCATGTCCAAATTGTTTCCGATGCACGATGCTACTGCGCAAGGGAAGTATTTTGGCTCATATGTCTTATCTCCAACCTGAATTTGGACGCTGTAGCGACCGCCTTCGTCCAACGGCAGGCCGGTCAATCTATCTCTGGTTTTGTCAGCAACTTGGGAGGGCGTCGGGTTGATCGGGGTTCTAATGATCAGCCCTGTGACGGCCGGATCGCCCAAGCCCGCGTTGAGCRCAGCGAAATTCTTCTGTTCGACATTTGCGTAGAAAACGCTTTGCCCCCCTGATCCTGGGATCAGGACGGAGCCCGTGCTCTGTTGATACTCGACCTTCAGGGCCTGAAGAAAATCAAAAGCGTCTTGCGAGAAGGGGGTGTTTGAATTCAAATTGTTATCGACGATGCTCTGGGCTGTATTGACCAAGGCTGACGTCGCCGCATCAATTTGCGCTTGAGTTGGATTGTCAGTTCCATAGAGCTTCTTGGCAAAACGAGTCGCATTTTCCTTAATGAGGGTAGTCTCGGCAGGATGCAATTGGCGGTTATTGATATCCGTGTTGTAGCCGCCAGCCGCTCCCGCCGCGCCGCCCACGGTCGCACCGACCCCTGCTGCGACTGCCGCACTCACTGCCTGCTTTACTGCCGGCGGAAGGTCCATATCATCGATGGCGCGTCCGACGCCCGGCATGAGGGCCGCGCTTGCACCGGCGCCAAGCGCTCCCGCAACACCGCCTCCGAGCGAAGCGGCGGCTACGTGAGCCGCAACCCGATACTCGCCGCCCTCGGCCCATTTCGCAGCTTCTGCCTCGTCGCCTCGTTTGGCCGCTTCCCGCTGTTGTTTGTCGGCGTAGTCGCCGACGGCCGTGGCCGCATTCTGGTTGAACTGCTGTGTGATCTGCGCCTGCGCCTGCACGTCCTTGATGATGCTGTTGGTGTTCCAGTC
>NZ_JBFUCJ010000035.1:0-56877 GCF_056405295.1 Variovorax sp. P1_H2
GCCAAAGGCCAGGGATACCGCGGAACCGGCTTTGCCGGGCCGCCGGTATCGCCCCCTTGAGGGGCTGAGGTCCGCGGCTCCAAGCCTGCCTGCGCAGGCTTGGACGGACCCGAAGAGCCGCTGCCTCTGGCAGCGACTCGGGGCGCCGCAGGCGCTTCGGGGGTGGTCAGGCTTTATCGGGCACCAGGCAGGCCTCGGCCACCTGCAGGCCGTTGTCCTTGGCGAAATTGACGCAGAAATCCCAGGCCATCGGCTCGGCATCGCGCAATTCGCGGTTGACCACCACGCACTTGATGCCATTGATCACGGTCGGCACGCACCAGGGCGAATAATTCAGGTGGCTGCCGGGCTGCGGCCCGCCGGGGCGGAACGAGCACATCACGCCGGCCAGGCGCTCCGCCCAGTCGCTGGGACGAAATGTCCGGCCATCCTGGGTGATGCCCTGGATGAAGATTTCTTTGGCGTTAGGAGAGACCATCTGTTGGCGAGAGAAAAGCGCGAGCAGTTGCTGCGCCGCACAAGATTCTAGCCGGGGGGTCCCTCAGGCGACATGCCTGGGGGCATTGGTGTGATGCGCAATCCTCACCGATGCGCCCGGAGCGGACGCCTAGAATCCGCGTTCCCTTTTCCGGAGATCCGCATGAGCGCCACTGCCGCCCCCTCGTCGCCCCACGTCATGAACACCTACGGTCGCCTGCCGATCGCGCTGTCGCACGGCCAGGGTTGCCGAGTCTGGGACACCAACGGCCGCGCCTACCTGGACGGCCTCGGCGGCATCGCGGTCAACACGCTGGGCCACAACCACCCGGAGCTGGTGCCGGCGCTGCAGGACCAGATCGCCAAGCTGATCCACAGCTCGAACTACTACCACGTGCCGGGCCAGGAGCAGCTGGCGGCCAAGCTGACCGAGCTGTCGGGCCTGACCAACGCCTTCTTCTGCTCCACCGGCCTGGAGGCCAACGAGGCGGCGCTCAAGCTGGCGCGCAAGTTCGGCCATGACAAGGGCATCGAACGGCCCGAGATCGTGGTCTATGAGGCCGCTTTCCACGGCCGCAGCATTGCCACCTTGTCGGCCACCGGCAACCCCAAGGTCCAGCAGGGCTTCGGCCCGCTGGTCGAGGGCTTCATCCGGGTGCCGCTGAACGACATCGCCGCGCTGAAGCAGGCCACCGAGGGCAATCCGAACGTGGTCGCGGTGTTCTTCGAGACCATCCAGGGCGAAGGCGGCATCAACCCGATGCGCTGGGAATACCTGCGCCAGGTGCGCGCGCTTTGCGACCAGCGCGACTGGCTCATGATGATCGACGAGGTGCAATGCGGCATGGGCCGCACCGGCAAGTGGTTCGCGCACCAGTGGGCCGGCATCAAGCCCGACGTCATGCCGCTGGCCAAGGGGCTGGGCTCGGGCGTGCCGGTCGGCGCCGTGGTCGCCGGCCCGCGCGCCGCCCACATCTTCGGCCCGGGCAACCACGGCACGACCTTCGGCGGCAATCCACTGGCGATGCGCGCCGGCATCGAGACCATCCGCATCATGGAAGAGCAGAAGCTGCTCGAGAACGCCGCCAATGTCGGCGCGCACCTCAAGGCCGCGCTGGAGCGCGAGTTCGGCGGCCTGGCAGGCGTGAAGGAAGTGCGCGGCCAGGGCCTGATGCTGGGCATCGAGCTCGACCGTCCCTGCGGCGTGATCCTGAACCGCGCCTGCGAGGCCGGCCTGCTGCTCAGCGTGACCGCCGACAGCGTGATCCGCCTGGTGCCGCCGCTGATCCTCAGCGTCGCCGAGGCCGACGAGATCGTCGCGATCCTGGCGCCGCTGGTGAAAGCCTTCCTCGAGGAGCCGCGGCCATGAGCACGACATCCGCCATCCGGCACTACCTGCAGTTCTCGGACTTCACGGCCGACGAATACGCGCACCTGTTCGCGCGTGCGGCGCTGATCAAGAAGAAGTTCAAGGCCTACGAGAAGCACCAGCCGCTGGTCGACCGCACGCTGGCGATGATCTTCGAGAAGGCATCGACCCGCACCCGCGTGAGCTTCGAGGCCGGCATGTACCAGCTCGGCGGCAGCGTGGTGCACCTGACCACCGGCGACAGCCAGCTGGGCCGCGCCGAGCCGATCGAGGACAGCGCCAAGGTGATCAGCCGGATGGTCGACCTGGTGATGATCCGCACCTTCGAGCAGACCAAGATCGAGGCCTTCGCGGCCCATTCGCGGGTGCCGGTCATCAACGGCCTGACCAACGAATTCCATCCCTGCCAGATCCTGGCCGACATCTTCACCTACCTCGAGCACCGCGGCACGAATTCGCAAGGACTGCCGGACCCGGCACTGCTGGCGGGCAAGACCGTCGCCTGGGTCGGCGACGGCAACAACATGGCCAACACCTGGCTGCAGGCCAGCGAGATCCTCGGCTTCAAGGTGCACGTCAGCACGCCGAGCGGCTACGAGGTCGACCAGTCGATCGCCGGACTGCGCTCGAACGCCAGCTACCAGGTCTTCAAGGACCCGATGGAAGCCTGCCGGGGCGCCGACCTGGTGACCACCGACGTCTGGACCAGCATGGGCTACGAGGCCGAGAACGAGGCCCGTCGCACGGCCTTCGCCGACTGGTGCGTCGACACCGAAATGATGCGCGTGGCCCAGCCCGACGCCCTCTTCATGCACTGCCTGCCGGCGCACCGCGGCGAAGAGGTCGAGGCCGACGTGATCGACGGCCCGCAATCGGTGGTCTGGGACGAGGCCGAGAACCGGATGCACGTGCAGAAGGCGCTGATGGAGTTCCTGCTGCTGGGTCGCGTGGCCTGACGCCTCACAACAGGCGCTGCGCTTTCGCCACGTCTTTCGCGCAGCGCCGGAGGCAGTCGATGAACACGCGCGCAGCCGGCGTCAACGCCTGGCTGTCGCGCACCAGCAGAGAAATCCGCAAGGTGGCCAATGGCGGGCCGGGCAGCGGCAGCCGCACGAGGCCGCTCGACATGGCCTGCCCGCTGACGAGGTTGCCCGATGACAGCAGGGCCAATGCGTCGGTCTGGTACAGCAGCATCAGCGCCATGTGCGTCGACTGGCAGGCAATGACATCGGCAGGCGCCGCGGTTCGCCGCGCCGCAAAGAGGCGCTGGAGCAGCGCCCGCCCATAGCCCGGCACCAGCCACAGGCAGCCCTGAAGGCTGGACAGCGAGCGGGCGCGGGACTGCGGATGGCCCTCCCGCGCGACGACGACCAGCGGTTGCTCCAGCAGCAGTTCATGCGCCAGGCCGTCGTGGTCCGACTCGCCCGATTCACTGACCACGGCGAAGTCGTAGTCGCCGCCATGCCAGCGCTCGTCGGTGCTGGGCCAGGTCAGCTCCTGCAATTCCAGCGCCACGCCGGGTCGCCGACCACGGAAGTCGGTCAACGCCGCCGGCAGCAATTGGGCCGCCGTCGAGCTGAACGCGATCGACAGACGGCCGCCGGTGCCATCGCGCAGTTCGGCGATTTCTTCCTGCGCGCGTCGCACTTCATTGAACAGCAGGTGACTGCGCCGCAGCAGGGCCGAGCCGATCTCGGTCGGCGCCACGCCCTTGACGCTGCGAGCGAACAGATTCGCGCCGATTGCGCGTTCGAGTTCGCGCACCGCATGGGTCACGGCCGGCTGGGTGAGGGCCAGCCGGCGCGCCGCCGAACGGATGCTGCCGGCCTCGGCGACCGCACGAAAGATCTCGAGCTGGCGAAGGCTCGGGTACGGGGCAGCCGCAAGGGCAGAGGGCGCCGGACTATCAATTGGATTGATCATCAAAAAAAAATCTCTGTCTTTTATTTATACCGTCGCTTTTCTACAGTGGAGCCCCTTTCCACACAAGCCCTTCACGAGGAACCCCGATGACATCCGCTCTTCCCCCCTGGGCCCGCCGCGCGGCCCTGCTCATACTGGGCCTCGCGGCCGCCATGAGCGCCCAGGCCGAGGCCAAGCCGCCGGTGCGCATCGTGGTCGGCTTTGCCGCCGGCGGCGGCATCGACACGACGGCGAGAATCCTTGCCGAAGGCATGGGCCAGGTGCTGGGCCAGACATTCGTGGTGGAGAACCGGCCGGGCGCTGGCGGCCTGATCGCCGCGCAGGTCTTGAAGGCCGCGCCGGCGGACGGCACCACGCTGCTGCTGACCAACGACCACACCGTCGCGATCCTGCCGCACACGCTGAAGAACCCGGGGTTCGACACCACCAGGGACTTTGCGCCGGTCGCCGTCGTCAGCGACAAGATCGTGTTCGCCCTGGCCACGCATCCCGGCACGGGCATCACGCGGCTCAAGGACATCACCGCATGGGCCCATCAGAATCCGGGCAAGGCCAACTTCGGCGTGCCGGCGCCGGGGAGCATGCCCGAGTTCGCGGTGAGCCTGCTGGCGAAGGGACTGCAGATCGACGCGGCGCCGGCCGCCTATCGCGGCGGCTCGCCGCTCGCCATGGACCTCTCGGCCGGCCAGATTCCCTTCGGCGTCACCTCGACCTTCGAACTCATGCCGTTCGCAAAGACCCAGAAGATCCGTTTCCTGGCGGTCTCGGGCAGCGCACGGCACCCGGACCTGCCCGAGGTGCCAACCTTCKCCGAACTCGGCATCCGGGGTCTCGAGCTGTCCAACGTGGCCGGTCTCTATGCACCGGCCGGCACGCCGCCCGCGGTGATCGCGCGCTACAGCGAGGCGGTGCGCACCGCGCTGTCCTCCGAGAAGACCAGGGAACGCCTCCAGGCCCTGGGTTCGATACCGAACTACGGCGGACCCGACGCGCTGGCCCAGAGCATCCAGCGCATCTCCGACGCCTGGGGCCCCGTGATCCGCCAGTCCGGCTACCAACCGCAGTGAGAAAACCATGCAAGACGACATCCTCATGAACGACGGCGCCGTGCGAACCTGCTTTTCGGCCGACTACGCCGAAGCCCGCTCCAAGTTCATCGCCGCCGCCGAAAGCGCCGGCGCCCATCTCGAACATCGGGTGCTCGAAGGCATCGCCGGTGCGGGCGGCGAAACCCTGGCGACCGACGCGGCGCTGCTCGGCACGGCCGACGCCGAATCGCTGCTGGTGCTCAGTTCGGGCGTCCACGGCGCCGAGGGCTTCTGCGGCTCGGGCTGCCAGGTGGCGCTGCTGCGCGACCATGCCCTGCTGGGCCTGGCGCGCGAGCGCGGCGTGGCCCTGCTGCTGATCCACGCGGTCAATCCCTACGGCTTCTCGCACCTGCGCCGCACCAACGAGGACAACATCGATCTGAATCGCAACTTCATCGACTTCACGCAACCCACGCGCAACCCGGCCTATGCCGAGCTGCACGATCTCATGCTGCCGCTGCAATGGCCGCCCACGGAAGACAACGCGCGCAGCCTCGCCGGCTACGTCGCCCGCCACGGCGAGACGGCCTTCCGCGAAGCCGTGACGACCGGCCAATCCGAATTCGCCGACGGCTTGTTCTATTCGGGCACCGCGCCGAGCTGGAGCAACCGCACGCTGCGCGCCATCCTGCGCTCGCATGCGGCCCAGCGCCGGCGCATCGCCTGGATCGACGTGCATACCGGCCTCGGCCGCTGCGGGCATGGCGAAAAGATCCATGCCGGGCTGCCCGGCACGACCGACAACCTGCGCGCGACGCGCGCCATCTGGGGCGCGGACGTGGTCGCCGCCTGGGAAGGCGATTCGGCCTCCCGCCAGGTGGTGGGCCATGCGGTGAGCGCGGTCTTCGCCGAGTGCCCGCAGGCCGAGAGCGTGGGCATCGCGCTCGAATACGGCACCCGCAAGACCACCGCCATGGAGGCCCTGCGCGCCGAACACTGGCTGCACCGCCACCCGGGCGCGGCGAGCGCCGAACAGCGTGCCGGCATCAAGCAGGACCTGCGCGATGCCTTCTACGTGGACGACGACGAATGGCGCGGCATGATCGCGGGCCAGTGCCGCACGGCGCTGCTGCAGGGCGTTCTGGCGCTCGGGCGCTGAAGCGCATCCGCCGGCCGGCGGGCGTGGCACTCGATGACACCTGTTCCGTGTCCGATGTTGGAAATAACCGACACCACGAACCCGCTCCCGGCGCTACCTTTGCGCCATGACGCAACGCCTCTGGGATATTTCCCCCCCCGTGCATGAGGGCGCGCCGGTCTTCCCCGGCGACACGCCCTACCGGCAGCGCTGGGCCGCGACAATCTCGCCGGGTTGCCCGGTCAACGTCAGCGAGATCAGCCTCTCGCCGCATGTCGGCGCGCACGCCGACGCACCGCTGCACTACGACCCCGCCGGCGCAACCATCGGCCAGGTCGATCTCGCGCCCTTTCTCGGCCGCTGCCGCGTCATCCACGCGATCGCGCGCGGACCGCTGGTCGAATGGGCGCACATCGCGCATGCGCTGGCCGACCTGCCGCCGCGCGTGCTGGTGCGCACCTACCAGCGCGCGCCGGTCGATCGCTGGGACGGCGCCCTCGCAGCCTACGCGCCCGCCACCATCGAGCGCCTCGCCGCCCTCGGCGTCAAGCTGGTCGGCATCGACACCGCCAGCATCGATCCGGCCGACAGCAAGACGCTGGACAGCCACCAGGTCATCCGACGGCTCGACCTGCGCGTGCTCGAGAACCTCGTGCTCGACGAAGTGCCCGAGGGCGACTACGAACTCATCGCGCTGCCGCTCAAGCTGGTCAGCGCGGACGCCTCTCCCGTGCGCGCCGTGCTGCGCGAGCTTCACCCAGGATCGCCATGACCCTCGACGACTGCAAGCGCCTCGACGCGCAAGATCCGCTGGCCGCGCTGCGCGGACAATTCCACCTGCCCGAGGGCGTGATCTACCTCGACGGCAATTCGCTCGGCGTGCTGCCGAAATCAGCGCCGGCACGCATTGCGGAGGTCGTCACGAAGGAATGGGGAGACGGCCTGATCCGCTCCTGGAACAGCGCCGGCTGGTTCGACCTGCCGCAGCGGCTGGGCGACAAGGTCGCGCGCCTGATCGGCGCCGCGCCGGGCGAGGTGGTGTGCACCGACAGCACCTCGATCAACCTCTACAAGGTACTGTTCGCGGCCCTGAGCCAGGTGCTGCTGGCGACACCGGGCGCCAGCCCCAAGCGCCGCATCGTGCTCAGCGAGCGCAGCAATTTCCCGACCGATCTCTACATTGCCGAGTCGATGTGCCAGGATCGCGGCTTCGCGCTGAAGCTGATCGACGCCGGCGAGCTGCCGGCGGCCCTGGACGAGGAAGTCGCCGTGCTGATGCTGACCCACGTCAACTACCGGACCGGCGCGATGCACGACATGGCGGCCCTCACCGCCGCCGCTCACGCGGCCGGCGCGCTCACGGTCTGGGACCTTGCGCACAGCGCCGGCGCGGTGCCGGTCGCGCTCAACGACAGCGAGGCCGACTTCGCGATCGGCTGCGGCTACAAGTATCTCAACGGCGGACCGGGCGCGCCGGCCTTCGTCTGGGTGCACACCCGCCACGCTGGCCATTTCGCGCAGCCGCTCTCGGGCTGGTGGGGCCACGCGGCGCCGTTCGAATTCACGCCGCATTACCGGCCGGCAGCGGGCATTGCGCGCTACCTCTGCGGCACGCAGCCGATCATCGCGCTGGCCGGGCTCGAGTGCGGGATCGACACCGTGCTGGCCGCCGAGGCCTTCGACGGCGGGCAGGGCCCGATGGCGGCCCTGCGCAGCAAGTCGCTGGCGCTGACCGATGCCTTCATCGCGCTGGTCGAGCAGCGCTGCGCTGGCCGCTTCGCGCTGGTGACGCCGCGCGCACATGCGCAGCGCGGCTCGCAGGTGTGCCTGGCCCTGCGCGACGGCGGCGCGGGCGCCTACGCGATCGTGCAGGCGCTGATCGCCCGCGGCGTGATCGGCGACTTCCGCGCCGGCGATGCGCAGGTGCCGGACATCCTGCGCTTCGGCTTCACGCCGCTGTACCTCGGCTTCGAGGACGTCTGGAACGCGGTCGAGCACCTGGTGCAAGTGCTCGAGCGCGAGGAATGGAAACGGCCCGAGTTCAACCAGAAGCTCGCGGTCACCTGAGGAACAAACCAGATGAGCACAGAACAGATCGTCCACGAGGAAAAGGCAAAGCTCGACTTCAGCGCCTCGATGAGCTACAGCGACTACCTGAGTCTCGACCAGATCCTGAGCGCGCAGCATCCACGCTCGCCGGCGCACGACGAGATGCTTTTCATCGTGCAGCACCAGACCAGCGAACTCTGGATGAAGCTGATGCTGCACGAGCTGCGCGCCGCGATCCGCGCCATCGCCGAAGACGACCTGTCCAGCGCCTTCAAGATGCTGGCGCGGGTCTCGCGGATCATGGAGCAGCTGGTGCACGCCTGGGACGTGCTGGCGACCATGACGCCGCCCGAATACAGCGCCATGCGCCCCTATCTCGGCGCCTCCAGCGGCTTCCAGAGCTGGCAGTACCGCTGCATCGAGTTCGCGCTCGGCAACAAGAACGCCGCCATGCTCAAGCCGCACGCGCATCGCCCCGACCTGCTGGCCGAGGTCGAAGCCGCCTGGCGTGCGCCCTCGCTCTACGACGAAGCGCTGCGCCTGCTGGCGCGCCGCGGCCTCGATGTTCCGGCCGACCACCTGGAGCGCGACTGGTCGAAGCCCTACGAATCCAGCGACGGCGTCGAGCAGGCCTGGCTGGTGGCCTACCGCGAGCCGAAGAAATACTGGGAGCTCTACCAGCTCGGCGAGGAGCTCACCGACCTCGAGGACGCCTTCCGCCTCTGGCGCTTCCGCCACGTGACCACGGTCGAGCGCGTGATCGGCTTCAAGCGTGGCACCGGGGGCACCGGCGGCGTAAGCTATCTGCGCAAGATGCTCGACGTGGTGCTGTTCCCTGAAATCTGGAAACTGCGGACCGATCTCTAGGCAGCCCCAGCCCACGCCGGCCCGCTTCGCATCACAACAAAGAGGAGACGAGGATGGACAACGACTACTTCGGCGATGAGGAACTCGCGCAGCTGCGCTCGCATGGCATCGTGCTGTTCGCGCGGCGCGTGATCTTCGACGCCCAGCCGCCGATGACCGAAGCGCAGATCGCGGCGGTCCAGGCGCTGTGCGCCGGGCCGCTGCCGCCGGAGCTGCTGGCGCTGTGGCGCCTGAGCGCCGGCGGCCGCCTCGACTACGACCTCCACCTGCACATGAACGGCAACGAGGAGTCGGTGGTCTGGAACGAATTGTTCTGGAACGGCAGCGACGGCCCCCGCGACCTGCAAGGGTGGATCGACCACGAGCGCGAGGGTGCGCAGCAGGCCGCCGCGGACAGCGGCGAGCCCTGGGACGGCAAGCTGACGCTGCTGCCCTTCGGCGGCTTCGAAGACAGCGACCGCGTCTACGCCGTGGTCGAGCCCGGCCCCGACTACGGCCACGTGCTGGCCTGGAAGCAGGGCTTGCCGGCGCCCTGGCCGCACGAGATGCACGAGGACGGCATGACCACCGTCGCCCACGACCTGTGCGCAGCCTTCGAGGCGCTGCAGCTCGACGAAGACCCGTTGGCGCCGGCGGACGACTACTTCACCGGTCAGACGCTGCTCGAATACCTCGACCAGCGCCATCAGGAGCACGGACTGCCGCTCGAAACGATGGACCGGCTGATCGCCTTCTATCGCAGCGCCATGGTCGACTGGCGGACGCCGCTCGCCGCCGGCACGTTGGGCCAGGCGGCGCCGCTGGCGCGCGTCGCCCTGCGCCATGCGATCGCGACCGATGACGCCGAGCTGGTGCAAAAGCTCGCAGCCGCCGAGGTGGCGCTCGACGGTCCGCTGCTGGGCAGCGCGATCGCCACCGACCTGGCCCTGAGCCACGGCGCCCACCACGCCGCGGAAGCGCTGGTGCGGGCCGGCGCGCCGGTGGCGCACGACGCGCTCGACTGCATCGACAGTGCGGTCTCGCCCGAACTGGTCGGCCTGCTGCTGGAGCGCGGTGCCGAGCCCAGCACCACCGCCATCGCCGAATGCGTGGCCTGCGGTGCGCCGGCCGCCGCGCGGCTGATCGCCGACGCCTATGCGCAGTCCCACGACGACGTGGTCAGCGCCTACGCGGCGGCACGGGACGGCATGCTCGCCGAGCTCGAGGCCGCGCTGGTCGAGGTGCATGCGGGCCGGCTCACGCACTACCTGGGGTCGGCGGGGCTCACCAAGCGCGTCGACCACCTGCAGAGCTTCGAGCTCTGAGTCAGCCGGCGTAGAGCCAGGGGACATCGAGGAGGCGCGCACCCAGCAAGCGCAGGGCTGCATCGCGGCCCAGCCGCACCAGCCCGGTGGCATGGAAGATCTCGCCGTTGCGACGGGCCCGGGCCTGCACCTGGGCATTGCGCCGCCAACGCGCCTCGGCGTAGCGCGCGAACGCCGCCGGAACGGCCGCCGCATCGCCACCGTCGAGCGCCTCCGCCAGCGCCACGGCGTCCTCGATCGCCATGCCCGCCCCTTGCGCGAGGTACGGGAGCATCGGATGCGCCGCGTCGCCGGCCAGTGCAATGCGCTCGCTCGCCATCTGCAACGGACCGGTGAGCGGCGGCCGGTCGTTGAGGGTCCAGGCGCGCCAGCCCGGCACCGCCTCCAGCAGCGCCTGCAGGCCGGCGCCGGTGCGGCCGGTGGCGGCCTGCAGCGCCGCCAGGCTGGAGGCCTGGTCCCAGTCGCGCGCATCGCCGGCCGGTGCCGACTCGGCCAGCACCACCACGTTGAGTGCATCGCCACGGCGCACCGGATAAGCCACCGCATGCAGCCGCGGTCCGAGCCAGACCGTGACCCGCGTGCTGCGCAGCGACGCCGGCAGGGCCGACTGGTCGACCAGCGCGCGCCAGGCCGTGTGGCCGGTGGCCCGCGGTGGCGAATCCTGGAGCAGGTACGGCCGCACCGTGCTCCAGAGCCCATCGGCGCCGACCAGCGCATCGCCCTCCCAGGCACGGCGCTCGGTGCTCGACACGCAGACCGCATGGTCGCGTGCGACCACGCCGGTGACCTGTGCCGCGGTCGTCAAGGTGACGGCACCGGTGCCACGCACCGCCGCCAGCAGCAGCGCGTGCAGGTCGGCGCGATGGACGCAGAAATAGGGCGAGGCGTAGCTGTGCAGCATCGCGTTGCCGAGCGGCAGGCGGGCGATCTCGCGGTCGTCGGTGGCGCTGCGCACCACCAGCGCGTCGGGCCGCGCCGCGATCCGCACCAGCGCCTCCCAGACGCCCAGCGACTGCAGCCTGCGCGTGACGTTGGGTCCCAGCTGGATGCCGGCACCCACCTCGCCGAAGGCCACGGCCTGCTCGAGCAGGTCGACACGATGCCGCCGCCGGGCCAGCGCAAGCGCACTCGCAAGGCCCGCGATACCGCCGCCTGCGATCAGGATGTGGGCTGCCATCGAGCGCACTCAGCGCGCGGGCTTGGCGGGGGTCTTGTCGTAGGCGTCGGCCTTGGTGCCGCCACCCGTGCCGCAGCTGCCGCAGCTGTCGCAGGCACCGCAGCCCGACGCCTTGCCGAGCGACGTCGCGAGTTGCCGGGCACGTTCGGCATCGACCAGGCCCACACGCCGCGATCCGGCGGCCAGCCGGCCGGCCGCCGCGCGACGCCAGCTGCCGGGCATCCAGCGCCAGACGGCATAGACCGCCGCCAGGCCGACGATCAGTGCAACCACGATCTGTTGGGTCATCTCATCCTCCTGTGAGTGCCAGGGCCACCCGGTAGGTGATCCAGCACGCCATGTAGGCGAGCGCGAACAAGTAGCCAGCCATGATCCAAACATAACGCCAGGCGCCGGTCTCGCGTTTGACGGCGGCCAAGGTCGAGATGCATTGAGGCGCGAAAACGTACCAGACCAGCAGCGACAAGGCCGTGGCAAGCGACCAGCTGCCGGCGATCAGCGGTTCGAGCTGGCCGGCGACGTCGTCGCCGGTGGCGGACAGCGCATACACCGTACCCAGCGCACCCACCGCCACCTCGCGCGCCGCCATGCCCGGCACCAGCGCGATCGAGATCTGCCAGTTGAAGCCGATCGGCGCGAAGACGTGCTCGAGGCCGCGGCCGATCATGCCCGCCAGGCTGTACTTGATCGCCGGGCCGGTGGCGCCATCGGGCGGCGCCGGGAAGGTCGACAGGAACCACAGCAGGATGGTCAGGGTCAGGATGATCGTGCCCACGCGCTGGATGAAAATCCAGGCCCGCTCGTAGAGGCCCAGCGCCAGGTTGCGCAGGTTGGGCCAGCGGTAGGCCGGCAGTTCCATCAGCAGCGGCGAGCGCTGCCGGCTGTCGCGAAAGCGCTTCATGACCCAGGCCACGGCCATCGCGGAGACGATGCCGAAGACATACAGCGCGAACAGCACCACGCCCTGGAGATTGAACACCCCGGCCACGCTGCGCGCCGGGATGAAGGCGGCGATCAGCAGCGCATAGACCGGCAGCCGCGCCGAACAGGTCATCAGCGGCGCGATCATGATGGTCGTGATGCGGTCGCGCCAGTTGCTGATGGTGCGGGTGGCCATGACGCCGGGAATGGCGCAGGCGAAGCTCGACAGCAGCGGGATGAACGAACGGCCCGAGAGCCCGACGGTGCCCATCACGCGGTCGAGCAGGAAGGCCGCGCGCGGCAGGTAGCCCGAATCCTCCAGTGCGAGGATGAACAGGAACAGGATCAGGATCTGCGGCAGGAACACGATGACGCCGCCGACCCCCGCGATGATGCCGTCCACCAGCAGGCTCTGCAGCATGCCCTCGGGCACGACGTGCTTGATCAGTTCGCCGAAGGCGGTGGTGGCTTCCTTGATCGCCTCCATCGGCACCGCGGCCCAGCTGAACACGGCCTGGAACATCAGGAACATCGTGACCGCCAGCACCAGCATGCCCCACGCCGGATGCATCACCACGCGGTCGATGCGATCGCTGGCGGCCAGGCTGCCGACCGTCTCGCGCACGGCCAGGCCCAGGATGCGGCGCACCTCGCGCTGGGTGTCGAGCACCTCGTCGAGGCCGGGCGCATGCCATGGCTGCGGCATGGCGGCGGCCACCGGGGCGTCGAGTGCCTCGAGCAGGCCCTGGGCGCCGCCGCTGTGGACGCCGACGGTCTCGATCACCGGCACGCCGAGTTCGCGCGACAAGGCGGCGGTATCGACGGCGATGCCCTGCTTCTTCGCCATGTCGGTCATGTTGAGCGCCACCACCATCGGCAGGCCGAGGCGCTTGGCCTCCAGCACCAGCCGCAGGTTGAGGCGCAGGTTGGTGGCGTCGGTCACGCACACCAGCAGATCGGGCAAGGCCTCGCGGCTCTTGCCGGTGACCACGTCGCGCGTCACGGCCTCGTCGGCCGACAGCGCATTGAGGCTGTAGGCGCCCGGCAGGTCGAGCACGAAGACGCGCCGGCCGGCGGCGGTGCGAAGGCTGCCTTCCTTGCGCTCGACCGTCACGCCCGCGTAGTTGGCGACCTTCTGGCGGCTCCCCGTGAGCAGGTTGAACAGCGCGGTCTTGCCGCAGTTGGGATTGCCGAGCAGCGCGATGCGCTGCGGCGGGCTGATCGAGACCGCGGCGCCGGGCTGGAATTGGAGGGTCGCTTCAACCATGGCCGACCGCCCCCGGGGTCACGCGGATCAGCGCGGCCTCGTGCCGGCGCAATGCGAAGGTGGTGTGGCCGAGCCGGACGGCCAGCGGCTCCCGGCCCGGCACCCCGGTGGCGACGATGCGCACGGCCTCGCCCGGCACGAAGCCGATCTCGGTCAGGCGCAACACCAGCTCGCGGCCTTCGACCTCCTCGGGCCGAAGCACGTCGAGCACCGTGGCCCACTGGTGGTTGGGAAGCTGATCGAGTCTGATGGCGGCCGAGGCCGCGCCGTTCATTGTGGTCACCCGCGGAATCCAGAAAATTCAAAATGAGAATTATTCTCGAAAACCCCGGGGTTGGGGGCGATCTGGCGCAAGAATCCCTCAGGATGGAGCGGTCCCTGTGCAGGACCGCCCCGGAAGTCAGGCGCCGGTCRGGCTGCCAGCAACTGACGCAAGACGAAGGGCAGGATGCCCCCGTGCTTGTAGTAGTCGACCTCGATCGGGGTGTCGATGCGCAGCCGCACCGTGACTTCCTGGTGGGTGCCGTCGGGGCGATGGACCACGATCTTGACGTCCATCTGCGGCTTGAGCTCGCCGCCGATCACGACGTCGATCTTCTCGTCGCCGGTCAGGCCCAGGCTCTCCCACGAATCGGCGCCGCGGAACTGCAGCGGCAGCACGCCCATCCCGACCAGGTTGGCGCGGTGGATGCGCTCGAAGCTGCGCGCCACCACGGCCTTGATACCCAGCAGCTGCGTGCCCTTGGCGGCCCAGTCGCGCGAGGAGCCGGTACCGTATTCCTCGCCGCCGAAGATCACCGTCGGCACGCCCTGCGCCATGTACTTCATCGCGGCGTCGTAGATGAACATCTTCTCGTTGCCGGGCTGGAACAGCGTCAGGCCGCCCTCCTCGCGCGAACCGTCGGGGCCGGCCGGGATCATGAGGTTCTTGATGCGCACATTGGCGAAAGTGCCGCGCACCATCACGTCGTGGTTGCCGCGGCGCGAGCCGTAGCTGTTGAAGTCGGCCTTCGAGACGCCGTGCGCCTTGAGCCAGAGGCCGGCCGGCGAGCTTTCCTTGATCGAGCCGGCCGGCGAGATGTGGTCGGTGGTGATCGAGTCGCCGAACAGCGCCATGATGCGCGCCCCGGTAAAGCCGGCGTCGCTGGCGTGCGGCTTCATCTTGAAGCCCTCGAAGAACGGCGGCTCGGCGATGTAGGTCGACTTGGGCCAGTCGTAGACCTGCCCCTTGGTGCCCTTGATGCTGCTCCAGAGCTTGCCCGGGTTGTCCTTGATCTGCTCGTAGTTCTTGCGGAAGGTCTTGGCGTTCATCGCGAAGCGCAGGTTCTCGTCGATCTCCTTCATGCTGGGCCAGATGTCGCCGAGGTAGACGTCGCGGCCCTTCTTGCCCTTGCCCACCGGCTGGGTCATGAGATCGACCATCACGTTGCCGGCGATCGCGTAGGCCACCACCAGCGGCGGGGAAGCCAGGAAGTTCGCCTTCAGGTTGGGATGGATGCGAGCCTCGAAATTGCGGTTGCCCGACAGCACCGCGGCGCCGATCAGGTTGTTCCTGGTGATGACCTCGTTGATCTCGGGCGTCAGGTCGCCGGAATTGCCGATGCAGGTGGTGCAGCCATAGCCGGCCAGGTAGAAGCCCAGCTTCTCGAGGTAGGGCAGCAGGCCCGCCTTCTCGAGGTACTCGGTCACGATGCGCGATCCCGGCGCCAGCGAGGTCTTGACGTGCGGCTTCACGGTGAGGCCGGCCTCGACCGCCTTCTTGGCCAGCAGGCCGGCGGCCAGCATCACGCTCGGGTTCGAGGTGTTGGTGCAGGAAGTGATGGCGGCGATCAGCACGTCGCCATTGCCGATCGTCACCTGGCCCTTGGGGGCGGGCGGCGCGCTGGCTGCCACGTGGGCCGCGGCCTTGGTCGAGCGGTTGGCGACCATCTCGACCATTTCGCGCGGCGCCCCCGGCGGCGGCGCGGCGGCTTCCTTGTCGCCGCTGCGGCCGTCGTGCGTCAACGGGTAGCGCAGCGTCAGCGTGTCGGCCGGCTGGTTGAAGCCGTTGGCCTCGTTGGGCTTGCTGTAGAGCTCGGAGAACTTGGTCGCCAGGTCGCCCAGGTTGATGCGGTCCTGCGGGCGCTTCGGGCCGGCCAGGCTGGGCGACACGGTGCCGAGGTCGAGCTTCACGATCTTGGTGTAGGAAAGCTCGCCCGGCACCGGCATGCCGAACAGCCCCTGTGCCTTGTAGTAGGCCTCGAAGCGCTCGACCTCGGCGTCGGTGCGGCCCGTGCCCTTGAAGTAGGCCACGGTCATCTCGTCGACCGGGAAGAAGCCCATGGTGGCGCCGTATTCGGGCGCCATGTTGCCGATGGTGGCGCGGTCGGGCACCGCGATCGAGGCGGCGCCGGGGCCGAAGAACTCGACGAACTTGCCGACCACCTTCTCACCGCGCAGGATGGCGGTCACGTAGAGCACCAGATCGGTGGCGGTGACGCCTTCGCGCAGCTGGCCGGTGAGTTCGAAGCCGACCACGTCGGGGGTCAGCATGTAGACCGGCTGGCCCAGCATCGCAGCCTCGGCCTCGATGCCGCCGACACCCCAGCCGACCACGCCGATGCCGTTGATCATCGTCGTGTGGCTGTCGGTGCCGACCAGCGAGTCGGGGTAGTAGACCGGCCCGGACTTGTCGTTCAGGCCCTTGTCGTTCGGGCTCTTGTAGACGCCGCGGGCGAAATACTCGAGGTTGACCTGGTGGACGATGCCGAAGCCCGGCGGCACGACGCCGAAGGTGTCGAAGGCCTGCATGCCCCACTTCATGAACTGGTAGCGCTCGTTGTTGCGCTGGAACTCGAGCTTCATGTTGAGGTCGAGCGCCTTCGGCGTGCCGTAGTAGTCGACCATCACCGAGTGGTCGACCACCAGGTCGACCGGCACCAGCGGCTCGATGGTCTTGGGCGACTTGCCGAGCGACTGCGCCACGCTGCGCATCGCCGCCAGATCGGCCAACAAGGGCACGCCCGTGAAGTCCTGCAGCACCACCCGGGTGACGACGAAAGGCACCTCGTCGGTCCGCTCGGCATTGGGCGCCCAGTTGGCCAACTGCTCGACGTGCTCGGCCGTGACCTTCTGCCCGTCGCAATTGCGCAGCACCGATTCGAGCACGATGCGGATCGAGACCGGCAGCTTGTCGACGTTGGGATACTGCTTCGCGAGCTCCTTGAGCGACCAGTACTTGCCGCTCTTTCCCGCCGCGGTCCTGAAGGTCTTGAGCGTGGAGGCGAAGGCGTGCGCCGGTGCTTTGGCCATGAAGAATCTCCTGTGTTCGTGGAAGCTCTCCAAAGATAGCAGGGTTCGATGACCTCGGCTGCATTCCGAGCAGGCGCCAGCGCCGCTGTGGCGGCGGCGACCCGGCGGCCGGTCGATGACCTGGGAGGTCATGGCCGCCGCGCGCCGCTTCATTAGGATGGCGTCCATGAACACCCTGCGCGCCTCGCCACCGACCGCGGCCGACCCGTTCGGCGCCCACCTCCGCCACTGGCGCCAGCATCGGCGCCTGAGCCAGCTCGACCTGGCCCACGAGGCGCAGGTCTCCACCCGCCACCTGAGCTACGTGGAAACCGGCCGCGCCGAACCGAGCCGCGAGATGGTGCTGCGCCTGGCCGAACGGCTCGAGGTGCCGCTGCGCGAGCGCAACGCCTTGCTGGTGGCGGCCGGCTACGCGCCGATGTACCGCGAACGATCGCTGGACGATCCGGCCATGGCCGCGGCGCGCCGCGCGGTCGATCTGGTGCTCAAGGGCCACGAGCCTTTCCCCGCGCTGGCGGTCGACCGCCACTGGAACCTGGTGGCGCACAACGCGATGGTGCCGATGCTGATGGCCGGTGCCGCCCCGCACCTGCTCGAGGCGCCGGTCAACGTGCTGCGGCTCAGCCTGCATCCGGAGGGCCTGGCGCCCCGGATCGCCAACCTGGCCCAGTGGCGGACCCACCTGCTCGAACGGCTGCAGCAGCAGATCGCCGCCACCGGCGACGCCGGGCTGTCGGCCCTGCACGACGAGCTCGCGGCCTACCCGCAGCCGCAGGTGAGCCACGACGCGCCGGCCGCCGGCGCAGAGCCCTCCCACGTGGTCGTGCCCTTCCAGCTCGTGACGCCCCAGGGTGTGCTGAGCTTCATCAGCACGACGACGATCTTCGGCACGCCGGTCGACGTCACTCTGCAGGAGCTCGCGGTGGAGTCCTTCTTTCCGGCCGATGCGCAGACGGCGAACGCACTGCGCGCCCTGGCCGTTCGCTGAAGCGGCCGCCCACGCCGGTCCCCAATGAAAAAGCCCCGCGATGCGGGGCTTTTCGGTCGAGGGACGCCGGAAATCAGGCGGCGACCTTGTCGGCCACCTCCCTGTACTCGTCGATCTTGTCGAAGTTGAGGTACTGGTAGATCTGTTCGCTGGAGGCGTCGATCACGCCGACGTTGGTCATGTACTCCTCCTTCGTCGGGATCCGGCCCAGGCGCGAGCAGATCGCGGCCAGCTCGGCGCTGCCGAGGTACACGTTGGTGTTCTTGCCCAGGCGATTCGGGAAGTTGCGCGTGCTGGTCGACATCACGGTCGCGCCTTCGCGGACCTGCGCCTGGTTGCCCATGCACAGCGAGCAGCCCGGCATCTCGGTGCGCGCACCGGCATTGCCGAACACACCGTAGTGGCCCTCTTCGGTGAGCTGCTGCGCGTCCATCTTGGTCGGCGGCGCGATCCACAGCTTGACCGGGATGTCGCGCTTGCCCTCGAGCAGCTTGGAAGCCGCGCGGAAGTGGCCGATGTTGGTCATGCAGGAACCGATGAACACCTCGTCGATGGCCGCACCGGCCACGTCCGACAGCGTCTTCACGTCGTCGGGATCGTTCGGGCAGGCCACGATCGGCTCGTGGATGTCGGCCAGGTCGATCTCGATGACCGCGGCGTAGTCGGCGTCGGCGTCGCCCTTGAGCAGCTGCGGGTCCTTGAGCCAGGCTTCCTGGGCGGCGATGCGGCGCGCCAGCGTGCGGGCGTCGGCATAGCCCTCGGAAATCATCCAGCGCATCAGCGTGATGTTGCTGTTGATGTACTCGATGATCGGTTCCTTGTTGAGGTGCACCGTGCAGCCGGCGGCCGAGCGTTCGGCCGAGGCGTCGCTGAGCTCGAAAGCCTGTTCGACCTTGAGGTCCGGCAGGCCCTCGATCTCGAGGATGCGACCCGAGAAGACGTTCTTCTTGCCCTTCTTCTCGACCGTCAGCAGGCCCTGCTTGATGGCGTAGAGCGGAATCGCGTTGACCAGGTCGCGCAGGGTCACGCCGGGCTGCATCTTGCCCTTGAAGCGCACCAGCACCGATTCGGGCATGTCGAGCGGCATCACGCCGGTGGCGGCCGCGAAGGCCACCAGGCCGGAGCCGGCCGGGAAGCTGATGCCGATCGGGAAGCGGGTGTGGCTGTCGCCGCCGGTGCCGACCGTGTCGGGCGTCAGCAGGCGGTTGAGCCAGCTGTGGATCACGCCGTCGCCCGGACGCAGCGAGACGCCGCCGCGCGTGGCCATGAAGTCCGGCAGCTCGTGGTGCATCTTGACGTCGACCTTCTTCGGGTAGGCCGCCGTGTGGCAGAAGGACTGCATCACGAGGTCGGCGCTGAAGCCCAGGCAGGCCAGGTCTTTCAGCTCGTCGCGGGTCATCGGGCCGGTGGTGTCCTGGCTGCCGACCGAGGTCATCTTCGGCTCGCAGTAGGTGCCGGGGCGAACGCCCTGGCCTTCGGGCAGGCCGCAGGCGCGGCCGACCATCTTCTGGGCCAGCGAGAAGCCCTTCTTGGTGTCGACCGGGCTGACCGGCAGGCGGAACAGCGTCGAGGCCGGCAGGCCCAGGGCTTCGCGCGCCTTGGCCGTGAGGCCGCGGCCGATGATCAGCGGAATGCGGCCGCCGGCACGCACTTCGTCGAACAGCACGTCGCTCTTGACCTTGAATTCGGCGATTACCTTGCCGTCCTTGAGCGCCTTGCCTTCGTAGGGACGCAGCTCGACCACGTCGCCCATGTTCATCTGGCTGACGTCGAGTTCGATCGGCAGCGCGCCGGAGTCTTCCATCGTGTTGTAGAAGATCGGGGCGATCTTGCCGCCGAGGCAGACGCCGCCGAAGCGCTTGTTCGGCACGTAGGGGATGTCCTCGCCGGTGAACCAGAGCACCGAATTGGTCGCGCTCTTGCGCGACGAGCCCGTGCCGACGACGTCGCCGGCATAGGCCACCAGGTGGCCGCGGGCGCGCAGGTCCTCGATGAACTTCACCGGGCCGCGCTTGCCGTCTTCTTCCGGCACGATGCCGGGGCGCGCGTTCTTGTGCATCGCCAGTGCGTGCATCGGAATGTCGGGGCGCGTGGTCGCGTCGGGTGCGGGCGACAGGTCGTCGGTGTTGATTTCGCCCGCCACCTTGAAGATGCTGACGGTGATGCTTTGCGGCACCTCGGGGCGGCCGGTGAACCATTCGGCATCGGCCCAGCTCTGCAGCACGGCCTTGGCGTTGGCATTGCCCTTGTCGGCCTTTTCCTTGACGTCGTGGAACTGGTCGAACATCAGCAGGGTCTTCTTGAGGCCCTCGGCCGCGACGGCGCCGACCTCGGCGTCGTCCAGGAGGTCGACCAGCGGTCCGATGTTGTAGCCGCCGAGCATGGTGCCGAGCAGTTCCGTGGCGCGGGCGCGCGTCAGCAGCGCGCTTTTTTCAGTGCCGTGCGCCACGGCGGCGAGGTAGCTGGCCTTGACCTTGGCGGCGTCGTCGACGCCCGCCGGCACACGATGCGACAGCAGGTTCAGCAGGAAGTCGGCCTGGGCCACGGCCGGCGTCTTCATGAGCTCGATCAGTTCGGCGGTCTGCTTGGCGGTCAGCGGCAGCGGCGGGATGCCGAGCGCGGCGCGTTCGGCAACATGTTCAACGTAGGCTTGCAACATCTTCTTTTCTCCGGAAACACAAAAGGTCGGGCGGCTCCCGCTCGGAAGCAAGAGCCGCGCCTTGGCTGGATTACTGCGTCTTGGCGGCCGACGACGAATCGCCGCTCTCGAACAGGCTCTTGGGCGGGTTTTTCTTCATGTCCTCGGCCACTTCGGCCTGCTTGGCCGCCTGGCATTCGTCGGCCAGGCGCAGGCCCTGCTTCTGGCTCATGAGCATCGACTTGTTGCCCAGCTGCAGCCACATGGCTTCCCGGACGGGGTCCTCGAGCCGGACGGCGCCGGTGCGGCTGGTGACCGGATGCAGGCGGTACTTGACGCCGGCGTGCGTCAACGTGAAGAAGCCGGGCTTCTTGGGATCGGCCTCGATGTTCACGCTGGCGCCGAGCTCGCACTTGATGGTGCCGGTCAGGATGGTCTCGGCGACCTTCAGATCCTGCTCCGACAGCGTGACGTCGGTTTCTTCGCTGATGGGTTTGGCCTCTTCGACCCTCTTGATGATGCGTTTGGGCACCACCTTCTGCACGACCTTCTTGCCGGTCGTGTTGGCTGCCGGCTGCTTCGCCGTGGTGCTTGCGGCATTGGTCTGGGCCATCGCCGCGAGCGGCAGAGCAAGGGCGGTGGCGGCGATCAGGGCAATCGTCTTCATGAGTCAGGTTCTTTCGGGGGTAGGTTTCAGGAGATGGCGGGAGCAAACCACGCCCGCGCCTCGGTAGGCAAGTTGCGGCCGGTGGCATGCGCCCGTTCGAGCACCTGCCAGAAATGGCGGTAACTGGCACGATCATGCAATGTGCCATCGATACTGACCGGCGCCCATGCGGCAAGGGCGGCGGCGGCCATGATTTTTGTAGCGATTTGAATCTGCCGCTCGTCGGGCGCGAAGGCCTCGAGGATCGGGCGGATCTGGTTCGGGTGGATGCTCCACATCCGCGTATATCCGAATTCCGTCGCGGCCCTGCGGGCGGCGGCACGCATCGCTTCGACATCGTTGAACTCGGTCACGACGCAATGCGAAGGCACCTTGCCATGGGCGTGCGCCGCGGAGGCGATCTCGAGCTTGGCACGAACCACCAGCGGGTGCGTGAACTGCCCGGCGGCAGCCATGCCCTCGGCCGGAATCGCGCCGCCGTGCGAGGAGACGAAATCCATCAGGCCGAAGCTCAGCGACTGCACCCGCGGATGGGCCGCGATCTCGAAGGCGTGGTGCACGGCCAGCGGGGATTCGATCAGCACGTGCAGCGGCAGCGCCTCGGCGCCGACGGCGTCGAGCGCCAGCACCGCTTCACGGACGTCGTCGACCGACTCCACCTTGGGCACCATCAGGTGGCTCAGGCGATGGCCGGCGCGTCCGGCGACGGTCATCACGTCGGCCGGGAACGCCGAATGGTCGACCGGATGGACCCGTGCGCCCACGCGCATGCCCGGGGCCGCCGACAGCGCGAGTTCGGTCACCAGCGCCGCATGCTCGGCCTCGCCGCCGACCGGCGCGCCGTCCTCGCAGTCGAGCGTGACGTCGAACACGCAGGCGCCGAACTCCTGGGCCATCTCGGCCTGCAGCGCCAGGCTCTTGCGCATGCGCGCCTCGACACCGCTGTAGTGGTCGCAGACCGGCAGCGCCACGGCGCCGGCCTGGGCGCCGAGCAGCACCTCACGCGGATGGTGGGTGGAGATACTTTCGGTCATGCCTTCTTCTGCGCCACGATGAACAGGCGCGGGAAAGCCAGCAGCAGCTTTCCGTCGCTGCGCGCCGCATAGGCACGGGCGATGCGGCGTTCGTATTCGGCCAGGTAGCCGGTCTTCAGTTCGCCGGGCAAGGGGTCGACGAAGGGCTTCAGCCCGGTGCCGCTGACCCATTCGACGATGGCCGCCGCGGAGGCCATCGGATGCTGGTAGGCGGTGCGCCAGACATCGACCGCCGCGGCCTCGCCGGCCAGCAGGTCGTAGTAGCCGTCGATTCCGAGCAGTTCGGTGCGCAGCCGGTCGGGGTTCCCGATGGCCTGCGCCCAGGGTGCCTCGGCCGCCACCTCGCGCATCAGCCGGTGCGTGGGCTCCTGGCGGTTGTCGGGCATCTGGATCGCCAGCACGCCCCCGGGCGCCAGCGCCGCGAAGAGCCTGGGGATCAGGGCTTCGTGGTCGGGCACCCATTGCAGGGCGGCATTGGCATAGATGAGGTCGGGCGCCGCCTCGGGCGCCCAGGTCGCGATGTCGCTGAGCTCGAAGCGGGCCTGCGGCACGCGTTGCCGCGCACTGGCGAGCATCGGCTCGGAGTTGTCGGTGCCGACGACCGCGGCACCGGGAAAGCGCTGCACCAGCAACTCGGTGGAATTGCCCGGCCCGCAACCGAGGTCGAACACGCGCGCCGCCTGGGTCAGCGGCACCCGTGCCAGCAGATCCCGGGCGGGACGGGTGCGCTCGTCCTCGTAGCGGCTGTAGAGCGCGGGGTTCCAGTCGAGCATGCCGGCTGCGGCTTTACAGCAGGTGGGCGACGCCGGCCTGCTCGTCCTGCAGTTCCTTGAGCGTCTTGTCGATGCGCTCCTGGCTGAAGGCGTCGATCGCGAGGCCCTCGACCAGCTTGTACTCGCCGTTCTCGCAGGTGACGGGGAAGCCGAACATGGTGTCCTTCGGAATGCCGTACTGGCCGTCCGACGGAATGCCCATCGTGACCCACTTGCCGTTGGTGCCCAGGGCCCAGTCGCGCATGTGGTCGATCGCGGCGTTGGCAGCCGAGGCGGCCGACGACAGGCCACGGGCCTCGATGATGGCGGCGCCGCGCTTGCCGACGGTCGGCAGGAASGTGTTGGCGTTCCATTCCTGGTCGTTGATCATCTTGGCGACGCTTTCGCCGTTGATGGTGGCGAAGCGGTAGTCGGCRTACATCGTGGGCGAGTGGTTGCCCCAGACGGTCAGCTTCTCGATGTCGGCCACCGGCTTGCCGGTCTTGGCGGCGAGCTGGCTGGCGGCGCGGTTGTGGTCCAGGCGCAGCATGGCGGTGAAGTTCTTGCGCGGCAGGTCGGGGGCGCTCTTCATTGCGATGTAGGCGTTGGTGTTGGCCGGGTTGCCGACCACCAGCACCTTGACGTTGCGGCTGGCGACGGCGTTCAGGGCCTTGCCTTGCGCGGTGAAGATGGCGCCGTTGACGGCCAGCAGCTCGGCGCGTTCCATGCCCGGGCCGCGCGGACGCGAACCGACCAGCAGCGCGTAGTCGGCATCCTTGAAGGCGGTCATCGGGTCGCCGTGGGCTTCCATGCCGGCCAGCAGCGGGAAGGCGCAGTCGTCGAGCTCCATCATCACGCCCTTGAGCGCCTTCTGGGCCTTCTCGTCGGGGATCTCGAGCAGTTGCAGGATGACCGGCTGGTCCTTGCCCAGCATTTCGCCGGAGGCGATGCGGAACAGCAGGGCGTAACCGATTTGGCCAGCGGCACCGGTGACGGCAACGCGAACAGGCTTTTTGCTCATGGGAAAACTCCAGGAAATGATTACAACGGTGCACGGCCGCGGAGTGCGGCCACGAGGTCGGGCCGGGACACGTGGCCCGGCCTTTTGGCCGTCTTTGATTTTATGCCGATTTGCGGTTTCGGTGGCGCCTGTCTTATGTCTTATATAAGATATCGGCCCGAAGCACCTTCGCGGTGCACTCCCGAAACCCCATGGCCACCTCCCCCACCCCTGTCGCCGAGCCCTCCACGCCGTCGTTCAGTCCGCTCTACCAGCAGATCAAGTCGCTGATTCTGCAGAGCCTGCACGCCGGCGAATGGAAGCCCGGCGAGCCGATCCCGAGCGAGATCGATCTGGCCGCCCGCTTCCGGGTCAGCCAGGGCACGGTGCGCAAGGCGATCGACGAACTGTCGGCCGAAAACCTCGTGGTGCGCCGCCAGGGCAAAGGCACCTTCGTCGCGACCCATGCCGAGCAGCATGTGCAATACCGATTCCTCAAGCTGGTGCCCGACAGCGGCGACGCCGACAGCGAAGGTCCGGCCGAGCGCGAGATCGTCGACTGCAAGCGCCAGCGCGCCTCGGCCGATGTCGCCCGCGCATTGGCCTTGCGCACCGGCGACACCGTGCTGCAGGTGCGGCGCGTGCTGGCCTATCGCGGCACGCCGACCATCCTCGAGGAGCTCTGGCTGTCCGGCACGCAGTTCAAGGGCCTGACCGCGGAGCGGCTCACCGCCTGGCGCGGCCCGATGTACGCGCTGTTCGAGACCGAATTCGGCGTCCGCATGGTGCGCGCCGAGGAAAAGATCCGCGCCGTGCTGCCCGATCCGGCCCAGGCGGCGCTGCTGGCAGTCGACACCTCGACCCCGCTCCTGAGCGTGGAGCGCGTCGCCTACACCTACCACGACACGCCGATGGAGCTGCGCCGCGGGCTCTATCGCACCGACACCCACCACTATCGAAACGACCTCGGCTGAGAGCGCCCGGCCCGCGCAGCAACCGATCTTCGCAGTGCGATGAGCGGACAGCGAAAGCCGCGCGATGGTGCATTGCAATAGAATTTTGAGTTGTTTGCTTTTCGCCGAAGAACAAGTAGCCCCTCGTAAAACCCGAAAGCCCCCATGACAGAGCTGGCCACCCCACCCCGACAACCGCGGCGAGAGTTCCGCAATATCAACCCGCTGTCCGACCTGACCACCTACCGGTTGCCGCCGGCGGGCATCGTGTCGATCCTGCACCGCATCAGCGGCGCGCTGATGTTCCTGCTGCTGCCCTTCATCGTCTGGATGTTCGACACCTCGGTCTCCTCCGAAATTTCCTTCGCCCGCTTCAAGGCCGCCTTCAACAGCGGCCTTGGCTTCGTTCCGGGCTGGTTCCTCAAGCTCGTGGCATTGGCGCTGATCTGGGCCTACCTGCACCACTTCATCGCCGGCCTGCGCCACATCTACATGGACGTGAACCATCACGCGGTGGACAAGAAGTCCGGCAACAGCACCGCCCTCGCCACGCTGGCCCTGAGCATCCTGCTGACCGTCGTTCTTGGCGCCAAGCTGTTCGGCCTCTATTGAATCCGCTCCGGCATCGCGGCCGCAACTGAATAGGAAATTGACCATGTCCGTGAACTACGGCTCCAAGCGCATCGTCGTCGGTGCGCACTACGGATTGCGCGACTGGCTCAGCCAGCGCATCACCGGCGCCCTGATGGCGCTGTTCACCGTCATCCTGCTGGCGCAGCTGATCTTCACGCGCGGCCCGATCGGCTACGACCTGTGGGCCGGCATCTTCGCCGCCCAGTGGATGAAGGTGCTCACCTTCGTGGTGATCGCCTCGCTGCTCTATCACGTCTGGGTCGGCATGCGTGACGTCTGGATGGACTATGTCCAGCCGGTCGGCATCCGCCTGCTGTGCCAAGTTTTCACCATCGTCTGGCTTGTGGGTTGCGCGGGTTGGGCCATTCAAGTGCTCTGGAGGCTGTAACCCCATGTCTTACACAAAAGAACAAATCACCACGCGAAAGTTCGACGTTGTCATCGTCGGTGCCGGCGGCTCCGGCATGCGTGCCTCGCTGCAACTGGCGCGCGCCGGCCTCAACGTGGCCGTGCTGTCCAAGGTGTTCCCGACCCGTTCGCACACCGTCGCGGCCCAGGGCGGCGTCGGCGCCTCGCTCGGCAACATGAGCGAGGACAACTGGCACTACCACTTCTACGACACGATCAAGGGCTCCGACTGGCTCGGCGACCAGGACGCGATCGAGTTCATGTGCCGCGAGGCACCGAAGGTGGTGTACGAGCTCGAGCATTTCGGCATGCCCTTCGACCGCAATCCGGACGGCACGATCTACCAGCGCCCGTTCGGCGGCCACACCGCCAACTACGGCGAGAAGCCGGTGCAGCGCGCCTGCGCCGCGGCCGACCGCACCGGCCACGCGATGCTGCACACGCTCTACCAGAAGAACGTCGAGGCCCGCACCCAGTTCTTCGTCGAATGGATGGCGCTCGACCTGATCCGCGACGCCGAAGGCGATGTGGTCGGCGTGACCGCGCTCGAGATGGAAACCGGCGACCTGCACATCCTGCAGGCCAAGACCGTGCTGCTGGCCACGGGCGGCGCGGGCCGCATCTTCGCGGCCTCGACCAACGCATTCATCAACACCGGCGACGGCCTCGGCATGGCGGCCCGCTCGGGCATTCCGCTGCAGGACATGGAGTTCTGGCAGTTCCACCCGACCGGCGTGGCCGGCGCCGGCGTGCTGCTGACCGAAGGCTGCCGCGGCGAAGGCGCGATCCTGCTCAACAGCAACGGCGAGCGCTTCATGGAACGCTACGCGCCGACCCTGAAGGACCTGGCGCCGCGCGACTTCGTCTCGCGCTCGATGGACCAGGAAATCAAGGAAGGGCGCGGCTGCGGCCCCAACAAGGACTACGTGCTGCTGAAGCTCGACCACCTCGGTGCCGAGACCATCCACAAGCGCTTGCCCTCGGTGTACGAGATCGGCGTCAACTTCGCCAACGTCGACATCACCAAGGAGCCGATCCCGGTGGTGCCGACCATCCACTACCAGATGGGCGGCATTCCGACCAACATCAACGGCCAGGTCGTGATCCAGAAGGGCGAAGAGAACAGCGCCGTGGTGAACGGCCTGTACGCGGTCGGCGAATGCTCCTGCGTCAGCGTTCATGGCGCCAACCGGCTGGGCACCAACTCGCTGCTCGACCTGCTGGTGTTCGGCCGTGCGGCCGGCAACCACATCGTCGAGTTCAACGACAAGCTGAAGGAACACAAGCCGCTGCCGGCCGATGCCGCCGACCGCACGCTGGAGCGCCTGAACCAGCTCGAGGCCTCGACCTCGGGCGAGTACGCCCAGGACGTCGCCAACGAGATCCGCTCGGTGATGCAGCAGCACGCGGCCGTGTTCCGCAAGCAGGCGTCAATGGACGAAGGCGTGCAGAAGATCGCCGATGTGCGCAAGCGCGTCGCCGCGGTCACGCTCAAGGACAAGTCGCGGATCTTCAACACCGCGCGCATCGAAGCGCTGGAAGTCGACAACCTGATCGAAGTGGCGCAGGCCACGATGGTCTCGGCCGCCGCCCGCAAGGAATGCCGCGGCGCCCACACGGTCGAGGACTACGAGCGCCCGGCCGACGATCCGGTCGCCCCGCTCGGCCGCGACGACGCCAACTGGATGAAGCACACGCTCTGGTACAGCCAGGACAACCGCCTCTCCTACAAGCCGGTCAAGCTGCAGCCGCTGACGGTGGCCTCGGTGCCGCCCAAGGTTCGGACATTCTGAGAACTTGCGGGACAGACCGCAGTGGCGCACCGCGCCACAAGCTCTGTCCCCAACTGACTAAAGGTATCCCACGATGAAGCGCACATTCCAGATCTACCGCTACGACCCGGACAAGGACGCCAAGCCCTACATGCAGACCGTCGAGATCGAACTCGACGGCCACGAGCGGATGCTGCTCGACGCCCTGATGAAGCTCAAGGCGCAGGATCCGTCGCTGTCGTTCCGCCGCTCCTGCCGCGAAGGCGTCTGCGGCTCGGATGCAATGAACATCAACGGCAAGAACGGCCTGGCCTGCCTGACCAACATGCTGACGCTGAAGGGCACGATCGTGCTCAAGCCGCTGCCCGGCCTGCCGGTGATCCGCGACCTGATCGTCGACATGACGCAGTTCTTCAAGCAGTACAACTCGATCAAGCCGTATCTGCAGAACGACACCGTGCCGCCCGAGAAGGAGCGCCTGCAGTCGCCCGAGGAGCGCGACGAGCTCAACGGCCTGTACGAGTGCATCCTGTGCGCGAGCTGCTCGACCAGCTGCCCGAGCTTCTGGTGGAACCCCGACAAGTTCGTCGGCCCGGCCGGCCTGCTGCAGGCCTACCGCTTCATCGCCGACAGCCGCGACGAAGCGACCGGCGAGCGCCTCGACAACCTCGAGGACCCGTACCGCCTGTTCCGCTGCCACTCGATCATGAATTGCGTCGACGTCTGCCCGAAGAACCTGAATCCGACCCGGGCGATCGGCAAGATCAAGGAACTGATGGTGCGTCGCGCCATCTAGTTGCTGGAGCCCCACGATGCCAGCCACCGACGACCTTTCCGAGCCGATCAGCGTGCGCGCGCTGAGCAAGCTCAAATGGCGCTGCCGGCGCGGCTTGCTCGAGAATGACCTGTTCATTGCCCGCTTCTTCGAACGGCACGAGGCAAGCCTGACCCGCGGGCAGGCACAGGCACTGGAGACATTGATGGACCTGTCGGACAACGACCTGCTCGACCTCCTGCTCGCGCGAAAGGAGCCTGAGCCCGGATGGGCCGGGGCCGAGGTGGCCGAACTGCTGCAGCTGATGCGCAGCGATGGTGCGCAATCCCTATCTTCCTGATCCATTCTTTGAAAGACACTCGAAATGAAAGCATCCGAGAACAAGGCCACGCTGTCGTTCAGCAACGGCGGACAGAACGTCGAGCTACCGATCTACAAGGGCACCCTCGGCCCTGATGTGATCGACATTCGCAAGCTCTACGCCCAGACGGGCATGTTCACCTACGACCCGGGCTTCATGTCGACGGCCTCGTGCGAATCGGCCATCACGTACATCGACGGCGACAAGGGCGAGCTGCTGTACCGCGGCTACCCGATCGAGCAGCTCGCGACCAACTGCGACTTCCTCGAGACCTGCCACCTGCTGCTGTACGGCGAGCTGCCCGACCAGGCCAAGAAGACCAACTTCACCAAGCTCGTGACCAACCACACGATGGTCAACGAGCAGATGCAATTCTTCCTGCGCGGCTTCCGCCGCGATGCCCACCCGATGGCGATCATGACCGGCCTGGTGGGCGCGCTGTCGGCCTTCTATCACGACAGCACGGACATCAACAATCCGAAGCACCGCGAGATCGCCGCGATCCGCCTGATCGCCAAGATGCCGACGCTGGTCGCCATGGCCTACAAGTACACCGTGGGCCAGCCCTACATGTACCCGAAGAACGACCTCAGCTATGCGGGCAACTTCCTGCACATGATGTTCGCGACGCCGTGCGAAGAGTACAAGGTGAGCCCGGTGCTCGAGCGCGCGCTCGACCGCATCTTCATCCTGCACGCCGACCACGAGCAGAACGCATCGACCTCGACCGTGCGCCTGTGCGGCTCGTCGGGCACCAACCCCTTCGCGGCGATCGCAGCCGGCGTGGCCTGCCTCTGGGGCCCGGCCCACGGCGGCGCCAACGAGGCGGCGCTCAACATGCTCTACGACATCCAGAAGGCTGGCGGCGTCGAGAAGATCGGCGAGTTCATCAAGCAGGTCAAGGACAAGAATTCCAACGTCAAGCTGATGGGCTTCGGGCATCGGGTCTACAAGAACTACGACCCGCGCGCCAAGCTGATGCAGGAAACCTGCAAGGAAGTGCTGGGCGAACTGGGCCTGGAAAACGACCCGCTGTTCAAGCTCGCAATGGCGCTCGAGAAGATCGCCCTGGAAGACGAGTACTTCGTCTCGCGCAAGCTCTACCCGAACGTCGACTTCTACTCGGGCATCGTGCAGCGCGCGATCGGCATCCCGGTGCCGCTGTTCACCGCCATCTTCGCGCTCGCGCGCACGGTGGGCTGGATCGCCCAGCTCAACGAGATGATCGGCGACCCCGACTACAAGATCGGCCGCCCGCGCCAACTCTTCGAAGGCTCGGCCAAGCGCGACGTCAAGCCGATCTCCCAGCGCTGATTGCCGAACGGCCCTCACCCAGGAAAGCTGCCTTCGGGCAGCTTTCTTGCGTCTTGGCTGACACAGCGGCCCGGGCGGACCGAATAGCGTGGGCTCCTCATCCCAACGAAGGAGTTCCACCATGAAGAAGCTTGCAGCGCTGATCACCGTTGCCTTTGCCTTCGCCGTGCCGCTGGCCGCTTGCAACACCATGAAGGGCGCCGGCCAAGACATCCAGAAGGGCGGCCAGAAGTTGGAAGACGCCGCGCAGAAGAAGCAGTAATTCCGGGTCGCGGCGCTCATCGCGCCGCGGCATCAAAGCCATCTCCGATCACGATGGCTTCTTGCATGAAACTGAGGGAAAATTCAGGCCTCCATCTCTGAACGAGATGCCAAAGCCCCGATGACCTCCTCTGAACGCAGCTTCGCCCGCCGCATCGACCTGACGTCGCTGCAGTTGTTCGTGGCCGTCTGCGAACTTGGCAGCATCGGCCGCGCGGCGGAGCGAGAGTTCATCGCGGCATCGGCCATCAGCAAGCGGCTGTCCGACCTCGAGGCCACCCTCGGCACCCCCCTGCTCTACCGCCATGCGCGCGGCGTCGACCTGACGCCGGCCGGCGAGAGCCTGCTGCACCATGCGCGCTCGGTGCTCTACAGCCTCGAGAAGATGCAGGGCGAACTCAGCGAGTACGCCGACGGCGTGCGCGGCCATGTGCGGGTGCACGCCAACATCTCCGCCATCGTGCAGTTCCTGCCCGAGGACCTCGGCGCCTTCACGCGCGCCCACGACGCGATCAAGATCGACCTCGAGGAACACCTGAGCAGCGAGGTCGTTCGGGCCGTCCACGAGGGCGCGGCCGACCTTGGCGTCTGCCACCTGGCCGAAGGCAGCACGGAACTGCAAAGCCTGCCCTACCGCGACGACGCGCTGGCGCTGATCGTGCCAGCGGGCCACGCCCTGGCGTCCGTCCGCACCATCGACTTCATCGACTCGCTCGACTTCGACCACGTCGGGCTGCACACCAACAGCTCGATCTACGTCGCCATGCACCAGGCCGCGCTGGCCGCCAATCGCAGCATCCGCCTGCGCATCCACGTGACCGGCCTCGACGCGATGTGCCGGATGATCGAGAACGGCCTCGGCGTCGGCGTGATGCCGCTGCGCGCCTTCGAGCTGATGCAGGGCGGCATCGGCCGCGGCCTGACCAGCGTGGCGCTCAACGACCCCTGGGCCGCACGGCAGATCCGGCTCATCGCGCGCGACTTCTCGACCCTGCCGGTCGCTGCCCGCACGCTGGTCAAGCACCTGCACACACCCGCTGACGCGACACCCGCGCAGCTCGCCGCATAAGACAATCACCTCCCCACGAAAGAGACTTCCATGGCACGCACGCTCTACGACAAACTCTGGGACGAACACGTCGTCCACACCGAGGAAGACGGCACCGCGATCCTCTACATCGATCGCCACCTGGTGCACGAAGTGACCAGCCCGCAGGCCTTCGAAGGGCTGCGCGAAGCCGGCCGCAAGCTGTGGCGCATCAGCTCGGTGGTGGCCACGGCCGACCACAACACGCCGACCACCGGCTGGGAGCGCGGCTACGACGGCATCGCCGACCCGACCAGCAAGGAACAGGTCACGACCCTGGACAGCAACATCAAGGAATTCGGCGCCGCCGCCTTCTTTCCGTTCCTGAGCAAGCGCCAGGGCATCGTGCACGTGATCGGGCCCGAGTCGGGCGCCACCTTGCCCGGCATGACTGTGGTCTGCGGCGATTCGCACACCTCCACGCACGGCGCCTTCGGCGCGCTGGCGCACGGCATCGGCACCAGCGAAGTCGAGCACGTGATGGCGACCCAGACCCTGCTCGGCAAGAAGGCGAAGAACATGCTCGTGAAGGTCGAGGGCAAGTTGCCGCTCGGCTGCACCGCCAAGGACATCGTGCTCGCGATCATCGGCAGGATCGGCACCGCGGGCGGCACCGGCTACACCATCGAATTCGCCGGCTCGGCGATCCGCGACCTCAGCATGGAAGGCCGCATGACGGTCTGCAACATGGCGATCGAGGCCGGTGCGCGCGCCGGGCTGGTGGCGGTCGACGAGAAGACCATCGCCTACGTCAAGGGCCGTCCGCTGGCGCCGACCGGCGTCGAATGGGACCAGGCGGTCGCCTATTGGAAGACGTTGCAGTCCGACCCCGGCGCGCACTTCGACCTCGTGGTCGAACTCGACGCCACGCAGATCAAGCCGCAGGTCACCTGGGGCACCTCGCCCGAGATGGTGGTGCCGATCGATGGCCGCGTGCCCGACCCCGACAAGGAAAAGGACGCCGGCAAGCGCGGCGCGATCGAACGCGCCCTGGTCTACATGGGACTGGAACCCAACAAGCCCATGAACGACATCTTCATCGACAAGGTGTTCATCGGTTCCTGCACCAACAGCCGCATCGAGGACATGCGCGAGGCCGCGGCGGTGGTCAAGAAGCTCGGCCGGAAGGTGGCGAAGAATGTCAAGCTCGCGATGGTCGTGCCGGGCTCCGGCGTGGTGAAGGAACAGGCCGAGCGCGAAGGGCTCGACCAGATCTTCAAGGCCGCGGGCTTCGAATGGCGCGAACCCGGCTGCTCGATGTGCCTCGCGATGAACGCCGACCGCCTCGAGCCCGGCGAGCGCTGCGCCTCGACCAGCAACCGCAACTTCGAAGGCCGCCAGGGCGCCGGTGGCCGCACCCACCTCGTGAGCCCTGCGATGGCCGCTGCCGCGGCCGTGCACGGCCACTTCGTCGACGTCCGCCAATTCGCCTGAGAAATCACCATGCAGAAATTCACCGTACACAAGGGCCTCGTGGCGCCGCTGGATCGCGAGAACGTCGACACCGACGCGATCATCCCGAAGCAGTTCCTCAAGTCGATCAAGAAGACCGGCTTCGGCCAGAACCTGTTCGACGCCTGGCGCTATCTCGATCCGGGCGAACCGGGCCAGGATCCGGCGTCGCGCAAGCCGAACCCCGATTTCGTGCTGAACCAGCCGCGCTATGCCGGCGCATCGATCCTGCTGGCGCGCCAGAACTTCGGTTGCGGCTCGTCGCGCGAGCATGCGCCCTGGGCGCTCGACCAATACGGCTTTCGCGCGATCATCGCGCCGAGCTATGCGGACATCTTCTTCAACAACAGCTTCAAGAACGGCCTGCTGCCGATCGTGCTGCCCGAGGCGCAGGTCGCTCAATTGTTCGACCAGACCTTCGCCTTCCCGGGCTACAGCCTGACGATCGACCTCGAGCGCCAGGTGGTCATCAAGCCGGACGGCGGCGAATTCGCCTTCGACGTCCAGGCCTTCCGCAAGTACTGCCTGGTCAACGGCCTCGACGACATCGGCCTGACGCTGCGTCACAAGGACAAGATCAAGGCCTTCGAGGCCGCGCGCCTGGCCCAGAAGCCCTGGCTGGCGCACACGATGCTCGACGCCTGAAAGACATGTGGCCCCCACGCTCGGCACTGCGTGTCCTCGCTGCCCCCCCGAGGGGGYCGCAGGCCGCCTTGGGGCGGCCCGGCGCCGGCCTGGTGGCCCCCACGCTCGKCACTGCGTGTMCTCGCTGCCCCCCGAGGGGGYCGCAGGCCGCCTTGGGGCGGCCCGGCGCCGGCCTGAAACCCTCCCGTTTAACCGTAACCTCCGTACAAACCCCTCATGAAAATCGCAGTCCTCCCCGGTGACGGCATCGGCACCGAAATCGTCGCCGAAGCCATCCGCGTGCTCGAAACGCTCGATCTCAAGTTCGAGATGGAGTCGGCCCTGGTCGGCGGCGCGGCCTACGAAGCCCATGGCCACCCGCTGCCGGAATCGACGCTGAAGCTGGCCAAGGAAGCCGATGCCGTGCTGTTCGGCGCCGTCGGCGACTGGAAGTACGACAAGCTCGAACGCTCGCTGCGCCCCGAACAGGCCATCCTGGGCCTGCGCAAGAACCTCGGCCTGTTCGCCAACTTCCGCCCGGCCATCTGCTACGAGCAGCTGGTCGGTGCCTCCAGCCTCAAGCCCGAGCTGATCGCAGGCCTGGACATCCTCATCATTCGCGAGCTGACCGGCGACATCTACTTCGGCCAGCCGCGTGGCCGCCGCACCGCGGTCGACGGTCACTTCCCAGGCGCCGAGGAAGCCTTCGACACCATGCGCTACTCGCGCCCCGAGGTCGAGCGCATCGCCCACGTCGCCTTCCAGGCGGCCCGCAAGCGCAGCAAGCGCGTGACCAGCGTCGACAAGGCCAACGTGCTCGAGACCTTCCAGTTCTGGAAGGACATCGTGACCGAGGTCGGCAAGGAATATCCGGACGTCGAACTCGACCACATGTACGTCGACAACGCAGCCATGCAGTTGGTCAAGGCACCGAAGAAATTCGACGTCGTGGTCACCGGCAACATGTTCGGCGACATCCTGTCGGACGAGGCGGCGATGCTGACCGGATCGATCGGCATGCTGCCCTCGGCCTCGCTGAATGCCAGCAACCAGGGCCTCTACGAGCCCAGCCACGGCAGCGCGCCCGACATTGCGGGCAAGGGGGTTGCCAATCCTTTGGCTACAATCCTGTCTGCTGCCATGATGCTTCGCTTCTCCCTCAACCAGCCCGAGGCTGCCGACCGGATCGAGTCGGCGGTTCAATCCGTGCTGGCGCAGGGGCTGCGCACGGCAGACATCTGGTCCGCGGGCACCACCAAGGTCGGGACGCGCGAAATGGGCGACGCCGTGGTGGCTGCCATCACCAAAAAGACGATTACCGGCTAAACCAGCCCGCTTCGTCACGCCCTCCCCGGCTCTGACGAGCCGGGCGCGAAGAGAAGACAGTTTCTTTTTTCACAAGGGCAATTTGAAATGGCGAACGCAAATCAACCTCTGGTCGGCCTCGTGGGCTGGCGCGGCATGGTCGGCTCGGTCCTGATGGACCGGATGCAGGCCGAAGGCGACTTCGGACTGATCGAGCCGGTCTTCTTCTCGACTTCCAATGCCGGCGGCAAGGCCCCGGCGATGGCCAAGAACGAAACCACGCTGAAGGACGCCCACGACATCGAGGCCCTGAAGAAGTGCGACATCGTCGTCACGGCCCAGGGCGGCGACTACACGACCGAGGTGTTCCCTAAGCTGCGTGCCGCCGGCTGGAAGGGCCACTGGATCGACGCGGCCTCGACGCTGCGCATGAACGACGACGCGATCATCGTGCTCGATCCAGTCAACCTGCCGGTGATCCAGAACGCGCTCGCCAAGGGCGGCAAGAACTGGATCGGCGGCAACTGCACCGTCAGCTGCATGCTGATGGGCGTCGGCGCGCTCTACAAGGCCGGCCTGGTCGAGTGGATGACCAGCATGACCTACCAGGCGGCCTCGGGCGGCGGCGCCCAGCACATGCGCGAACTGCTGACCCAGTTCGGCACGATCAACGCCGAGGTGCGCTCCCTGCTCGACGATCCGAAGTCGGCCATCCTCGAGATCGACCGCAAGGTGCTGGCCAGGCAGCAGTCGCTGAGCGCGGCTGAAACGGCGAACTTCGGCGCACCGCTGGGCGGCAGCCTGATCCCCTGGATCGACAAGGACCTGGGCGACGGCATGAGCAAGGAAGAATGGAAGGGCGGCGCCGAGACCAACAAGATCCTCGGCCAGGGCGCGCAATTCGGCACCGCGGCGACGCCGGTCGACGGCTTCTGCGTTCGCATCGGCGCGATGCGCTGCCACAGCCAGGCGCTGACCTTCAAGCTCAAGAAGGACGTCCCGGTGGCCGACATCGAAGCGCTGATCGCCGCCGACAACGAATGGGTCAAGGTGGTGCCGAACACCCGCGAAGCGACGGTCAAGGACCTGACGCCGGTCGCGGTCACCGGCACCATGACGATCCCGGTCGGCCGTGTCCGCAAGCTGGCGATGGGACCGGAATACGTCGGCGCCTTCACCATCGGCGACCAGCTGCTGTGGGGCGCGGCCGAACCTCTGCGCCGCATGCTGCGCATCCTTCTGGAAGCTTGAGCCATTGCTTCGCGCCCTCTTCGGAGGGCGCGCCGTTGCGGCGGTGCAACGGCAAATGCATGACGAAGTTTGCACGCACTGGGGAGGCAAGCCTTGTCGCCTTGTCAGTGTCGAGTGTTGATGTTAACGTCCCCTTACACTTTTGGGCCGAGCTGCCCCTAACAGCATGACACGACAATCGTTGCCTGCGGCCCGCCTTTTGGCCCCCCCCCCGAGTTCGACGATCCCTGGCCGGAGTCAACTCACGCTGGTCAGCGCGGCGGTGGCCTTGGCTCTGGGCGGTTTCGCCGCCGACGCCAGCGCGCTCGCACTGGGACGGCTGAACGTGCAGTCGGCGCTGGGCGAACCGCTGCGGGCCGAAATYGAGATCACCGAGATCACGGCCGCCGAGGCCGACAACCTCAAGGTCAACATCGCCTCCACCGAGGCTTTCCGCGCCGCCGGCGTTCCTTACAACGCCGCCCTGTCGGACGTCCGGGTCGGCGTCCAGAAACGCCCGGATGGCCGCTACGTGGTGCGCCTCAGCAGCAATCGGCTGTTGAGCGAACCCTTCGTCGACCTGCTGCTCGAGGCGAACTGGAGCTCGGGCCGTATCGTCCGCGACTACACGGTCCTGCTCGACCCGCCGGCCAGCCGTCAGGCTGCGGCCCAGGTCGCTCCGACAGCACCCCAGATCGCCCCGCAGCGTGTCGCGCCGGCTGTCGTGCAGGCAGCTCCAAGCCGGCGCGAACGCCCGGTCGCCACGGCACCTGCCGCGCCCGCGGCCCCGGCGGACAGTGGCACGGTTCGCACCGGCAGCAGCAGCGAGCAGGTCAAGGTCCAGCCGGGCGATACCGCCGGCAAGATCGCCGCCGCCTACAAGCCGGCCGAGGTCTCGCTCGACCAGATGCTCGTGGCCCTGCTGCGCGCCAATCCGAACGCCTTCATCGGCGGCAACGTCAACCGGATCAAGGCCGGGGCCGTGCTCGAGGTGCCCGGCGCACCCCAGGCCGAAGCCATCCCGGCGTCCGAAGCCCGCCGGACGGTCACCGCGCAGAGCCAGGACTTCGGCGAATACCGCCGTCGTCTGGCCGACAACGCGCCGACCTCGCGGGTCGCCGATGCCGACCGCCAGACCTCGGGCAAGCTGCAGGCCAATGTCGAGGACCGCAATGCGGCCAATGCCGCGAGCGACAAGCTCAAGATCTCTCAGGGCATCGCCCCGGGACGCCCGACCGAGGAGCAGATCGCCCAGGCGCGCCAGGCGCAGGCCAGCAACGCGCGCGTTGCCGAGCTGTCGAAGAACATCTCGGAACTGAACAAGATCCAGGCCGCCAGCGGCGCCGTGCCGGCCGCGGCCAGTCCGGGCCCGGCGCCTGCTTCCGCCGCACCGGCCGCCACCCCCCGCCCTGCCTCCGCAGCAGCGCCGGCAGCAGCACCTGCAACAGCGCCCGCCGCAGCGCCGGCAGCCGCAACACCGGCGACTCCGGCACCGGCGGCCACACCTGCCGCTTCGACACCTGCGCCTGCACCTGCACCTGCGCCTGCGCCTGTAGCCGCCCCTGCCGCCCCCGCGGCTTCTTCCGCAGCCCCGGCAGTGGCTGCTGCCGCCTCCGCCCCGGCCGCCGCACCCGCGGTGACCGCGCCGGCGGCGGCCGCCAAGCCGGCCGCCAAGGCACCGCCCCCGCCGCCGCCCGCGCAGCCGAGTTTCTTCTCCGAGCTGCTCGACAACCCGCTGATGACCGGCGCCGCCGCGCTGATCGCCCTGCTGATCGGTGTCCTGCTCTACCGCGTGCTCGGCCGCAAGCGCCGCGATGCCGGAGACAGCGTGTTCATCGAAAGCCGGATTCCCAAGGACTCCTTCTTCGGCGCCAGCGGCGGCGAGTCGGTGGACACCAAGAACCGCGGCAACTCCGTCGTGTCGTCGCTGTCGTATTCGCCGAGCCAGCTGGATGCCGGCGACGTCGACCCGGTGGCCGAGGCCGATGTCTACCTGGCCTACGGCCGCGACCTCCAGGCCGAGGAAATCCTGCGCGAGGCCCTGCGGGTCAATCCCGAACGCACCGCGATCCATCTCAAGCTGCTCGAGATCCATGCCAAGCGCCGCGACCTGCGCGCCTACGAAGCGCTCGCGGCCGACGTCCACAAGCTGACCGGAGGCACAGGCAGCGAATGGAACCGCGTGGTCGAGCTCGGCAAGGACCTCGATCCGGGCAATCCGCTCTACGAGAGCGGCAGCCGCAACGGTGTGTCCGCCGCCGAAGCCGCCGCCTTCGCCGGCACCCTCGCCGCCGCCAGCGCCCCAGTGCCGCTCGCACCGGCGCCCGCACCCGTGAAGGAAGCTCCGCCGCCGGCCTTCGTGCCGTCGGTGGCGCCTCTGGACTTCGATCTCGACCTGAACCCACCGCCGGCAACGACCGCCCCGGCCCCGGTCACGGCCAGCTTGCCCCTGACCCCGGCGGCGGCGCCGAAGCCGTTCCAGGCGATCGCCCCCGAGTTGCCGAGCACCGTCACCGCGCCGCTCAACGGCCACACGCCGACCCGCCCGATTCCCAGCCGCCTCGACCTCGAGAACGACTTCGATACCGCCCCTGGCGCCCTCGAGCCGCTCGCGCGTGAAGAGTCGCAGCCCGACGAGGAGCGCACCCAGCCCGCCCCCCTGCGCGCCGGCCTGCCCTCCGATTCAGGCTTCATCGAATTCGACATGAGCTCGCTGGCCGGCCTGTCGAACCGCACCCCGCCCGACACCGAGCGCGGCCGCCTCGAGGCGATCGACGACAGCGGCGAAAACCCGCACGCGATCAAGCTCTCGCTGGCACGCGAACTGAAGGCGCTCGGCGACGTCGAGGGTGCCCGCTCGCTGGTCGAGGAAGTGGCCGCCGAAAGCGCCGGCGACATCAAGGCCGAAGCCAAGCAACTGCTCGGCCAGTTGCGCTGAGCGGCCATGCGGCCGCCGATTCTGCTGTGAGGCTGGCCCTCGGCATCCGCTACAACGGACAGGCCTACCAGGGCTGGCAAAGTCAGCTCTCGGGCCGCACGGTGCAAGACAAGCTCGAGGCGGCGCTGAGCCAGTTCGCCGCCCAGCCGATCTCGACCCTGTGCGCCGGCCGCACCGACACCGGCGTCCACGGCCTGATGCAGGTGGTGCACTTCGATACCTCGATCGAGCGCCGGCCCATCTCCTGGGTCCGCGGCACCAACCGCTTCCTGCCGCCCGACATCGCCGTGCAATGGGCGCAGCCGGTGCCCGACCCATTCCACTGCCGGGCCAGTGCGTTGACCCGCCGCTACCTGTACGTGCTGTCGCAATCGCCGGTCCGCCCGAGCCTCGACGCCGGCCGGGTCGGCTGGTCGATGCGTGCGCTCGACGGCGATGCGATGCGCGCCGCCGCCACCGTGCTGGTGGGACAGCACGATTTCAGCTCATTCCGCGCCTCGGCCTGCCAAGCCCGCTCGCCGGTCAAGGACCTGCGCCGCATCGAGATCACGCGCCACGGCGAGGGCGAGCGCTGCCGCTGGCATTTCGAGTTCGAGGCCGACGCCTTCCTGCACCACATGATCCGCAACATCATGGGCTGCCTGGTGCGCATCGGCCACGGCGATGCGGCGCCCGAATGGATGGCCGAGGTGCTGGCCGCGCGCAGCCGGGTGGTCGCGGCCCCCACCTTCTCTGCCGCCGGACTCTACTTCCTGGGACCGCTGTACGACGCCGGCTGGGGCCTGCCGCCCGAGGCGACGCTGCAGGCCGACCGCGCTGCGTATGATGGCCCGCCATGACCACTCCCGCCGCCTTCCCGCTCCCCCGCACCCGCGTCAAGATCTGCGGCCTGACGCGTGAGGCCGACGTCGACGCCGCGGTCGAGGCCGGCGCGGACGCGGTCGGCTTCGTGCTCTATCCCGCCAGCCCGCGTGCAGTGACGGCCGAGCGCGCCGCCGCACTGGCCGGGCGGCTGCCGCCCTTCGTGACGCCGGTGCTGCTGTTCGTCAACACGTTGGCGCCAGCGACCCTCGATGCGCTGGCGCGCGTGGCCGGCGCCATGGCCCAGTTCCACGGCGACGAGACGCCCGAACAGTGCTGGGAAGCCAGTGGCCGCGGCGCCCACCGTTACATGCGGGCGGCCCGGATTCCGCTCGGCGCCGCCGGGGCTTCCTTCGACCTCGTAAAATACGCGTCCGATTACTCCCGCGCCCAGGCCATCCTGCTCGACGCCCATGTCGAAGCCTATGGCGGTGGCGGCAAGGCATTCGATTGGTCACTTCTTCCACCCGCCGTCGACGCTCACCTCGTCTTGAGTGGTGGGCTCGCACCTGCAAACGTGGGCGATGGCATTCGTCGGCTGCGGACGCGCTGCAAGTCGTTGTCCGTTGACGTGAGTTCGGGCGTCGAGGCCGCCAAGGGCCTCAAGGACGCCGCGAAGATCCGCGAATTCGTGGCCGCCGTCCGGACGGCCGATGCCCTTTCCTAGCTGGCGCGCCGCCTCGATCCGCGGGCGCCGGCCCAACGAAGCTAGACCATGGACACCTACCAGCAACCCGACGCCAGCGGCCATTTCGGCATCTACGGCGGCACTTTCGCGAGCGAGACGCTGACCCACGCGATCAGCGAACTGCGCGATGCCTACGCCCGGTACAAGGACGACCCCGAGTTCCTCGCCGAATTCCACTACGAACTGGCCCATTTCGTGGGCCGCCCGTCGCCGATCTACCACGCGGCGCGCACCAGCCGCGAGATCGGCGGCGCCCAGATCTACCTCAAGCGCGAGGACCTGAACCACACCGGCGCCCACAAGGTCAACAACACCATCGGCCAGGCGATGCTCGCCAAGCGCATGGGCAAGCCGCGCGTGATCGCCGAAACGGGCGCCGGCCAGCACGGCGTGGCGACCGCCACCATCTGCGCCCGCTACGGGCTCGAATGCGTGGTCTACATGGGCAGCCAGGACGTCAAGCGCCAGAGCCCGAACGTCTACCGCATGAACCTGCTCGGCGCCACCGTGGTGCCGGTCGAGTCGGGCAGCAAGACCCTGAAGGACGCCCTCAACGAGGCGATGCGCGACTGGGTCACCAACGTCGAGAACACCTTCTACATCATCGGCACGGTGGCCGGCCCGCACCCCTATCCGATGATGGTGCGCGACTTCCAGAGCGTGATCGGCACCGAGTGCATCGCGCAGATGCCGGCGATGCTGGCGGCGCAGGGCATCACCGGCGAGGCCGAGGGCAAGCAGCCCGACGTGGTGGTGGCCTGCGTGGGCGGCGGCAGCAACGCGATGGGCATCTTCCATCCGTACATCCCGTTCGAACGCACGCGCCTGATCGGCGTCGAGGCCGCCGGCGAAGGTCTGGACAGCGGCAAGCATTCGGCCTCGATCCTGCGCGGCAGTCCGGGCGTGCTGCACGGCAACCGCACCTACCTGCTGCAGAACGACGACGGCCAGGTCACCGAGACCCACAGCATCAGCGCCGGCCTGGACTATCCGGGCGTCGGCCCCGAGCACGCCTATCTGGCCGACATCGGCCGCGCCGAATACGTCGGCATCACCGACAGCGAGGCGCTGGAGGCCTTCCACTACCTGTGCCGCACAGAAGGCATCATCCCGGCGCTCGAGTCGAGCCACGCCTTCGCCTACGCGATGAAGCTGGCAAAGACGATGCGGCCGGACCAGTCGATCCTGGTCAATCTCTCGGGCCGGGGCGACAAGGACATCGGCACGGTGGCCGACCTCTCGGGCGTCGATTTCTACGACCGGCCGTCGATGCGCGGCCTCCAGGTGAAGGGAGGCAAGTGATGAGCCGCATTGCCGCCACCTTCGAAGCCTTGCAGAAACAGGGACGCAAGGCACTGATTCCCTACGTCACGGCCGGCTTCCCTTACGCCGACATCACGCCCGCGCTGATGCACGGCATGGTCGCGGCCGGTGCCGACGTGATCGAGCTCGGCGTTCCGTTCTCCGACCCGATGGCCGACGGCCCGGTGATCCAGCAGGCCGGCGAGGCCGCGCTGGCGCTCGGCGTCGGCATGAAGCAGGTGCTGGCCATGGTGACCGCCTTCCGCGAGACCGACACCGCCACGCCGGTGGTGCTGATGGGCTACGCCAACCCGGTCGAGCGCTATGACGGCGTGCACGGCAAGGGCGCCTTCATCCGCGACGCCGCGGCCGCCGGCGTCGACGGCCTGCTGGTGGTCGACTACCCGCCCGAGGAATGCGAGGACTTCGCCGCCGCCCTGCAGGCCCGCGGCATCGACCTGATCTTCCTGCTGGCGCCGACCAGCACCGACGAGCGCATGGCCCAGGTCGGCCGCATCGCGACGGGCTATGTCTACTACGTCTCGCTGAAGGGCGTGACCGGTGCCGGCCACCTCGACACCGATGCGGTCGGCCGGATGATCCCGCGGATCCGCCGGCACGTGAGCGTGCCGGTCGGCGTCGGCTTCGGCATCCGCGATGCACGCACGGCCCAGGCGGTCGGCGCGAGCGCCGACGCGGTCGTGATCGGCACCCGCATCATCCAGCTGATCGACGGCCAGCCCCGCGACGCCGTGGTGCCGCGGGTGCGCGAATTCCTGGCCGAGATCCGCCAGGCGCTCGACGCCCTGCCCGCCGCCACGCCCCAGCCCCCGGCTGGCGGATAATCCATGCCCACACAAGGAAACTTTATGACCCCCGCGCTGCGCACTTCGTGTCTTCGCTGCCCCCCTGGGGGGTGCGTTTCACCTTGGGGCGGCCCGGCGGTGAAACCATGAGCTGGCTCGAAAAACTGCTTCCCCCCAAGATCACGCCGACCGATCCGAGCGAGCGGCGCCAGATGCCCGAGGGCCTCTGGATCAAGTGCCCGAGCTGCGAGACGGTGCTCTACAAGACCGACCTGGAACACAACCAGAACGTCTGCCCGAGCTGCGGCCACCACCACCGCATCGGCGCCCGGGCCCGGCTCGACGCCTTCCTCGACCCCGAGGGCCGCTACGAGATCGGTCAGGAGGTGCTGCCGGTCGACGCCCTGAAGTTCAAGGACAGCCGCAAGTACCCCGAGCGGCTCAAGGAGGCGCTCGAGAACACCGGCGAGACCGACGCCCTGGTGGTCATCGGCGGCTCGGTGCACAGCATCAACGTGGTGGTCGCCTGCTTCGAGTTCGACTTCATGGGCGGCAGCATGGGCAGCGTGGTCGGCGAGCGCTTCGTGCGCGGCGTCGAAACGGCCATCGAGCAGAAGGTGCCCTTCATCTGCTTCACCGCCACCGGCGGCGCGCGGATGCAGGAAGGCCTGCTTTCGCTGATGCAGATGGCCAAGACCAACGCGGCGCTGACYCGCCTGGCCAAGAAGGGCCTGCCCTATATCAGCGTGCTGACCGACCCGACCATGGGCGGTGTGAGTGCCGGCTTCGCTTTCGTCGGCGACGTCGTGATCGCCGAGCCCAAGGCGCTGATCGGTTTCGCGGGCCCGCGCGTGATCGAGTCGACCGTGCGCGTGACCCTGCCTGAAGGCTTCCAGCGTGCCGAGTTCCTGCAGACCAAGGGAGCGATCGACTTCATCTGCGATCGCCGCGAACTGCGCAAGACGATTGCCAGCACGCTGGCGATGCTGCTGCGCCAACCCGCCGACGCGGTGGACTAGGCTCGCCCCCCAGGTTGCCCGGCACTTCGTGTCCGGGCGCCCACCCCCTACCGGGGGGCAACACCAGCGGCCCGGCAAAGCCGGTTCCGCGGTGTTTCACCAACGGGCCTGGCTACGCCGGCCGCAGCGCTCCTCAACCGAGAGTGAAAGTCGCTTGCATCAGGTTGCCGAGGATGATGGCAACGACCTGCAGCAGCACGATCACGGCCAGCACCGACAGGTCGACACCGCCGATCAGCGGGATGAAGCGGCGCAGCGGCCGAACCAGCGGTTCGGCCAGACGCGCGATCAGGTCGTGCAGCATCGACGACGCGCTCGGCACCCAGGACAGCACGGCATGGACGATCAGCAGCGCGGTCAGCCCCGACACCGCGAGTTGCAGCAGACCGACCACTGACACCAGCGGCAGCACGGCCCAGCGCCCGACGCCGCCCAGCAGCAGCCACAGAAGCAGGAACTTCGCCAGCACCAGCAGCCAGGCGGCCACCGCACTGGCCAGGTCCCAGCGCTTGGCCGACGGGATCACGCGGCGCAGCGGCAGCACGATCCAGTCGCTGACCGCGAACACGAAACGCCCCAGCGGATTGCCGAAAGGCACCCGGTGGTATTGCATGTAGAGACGCAGCAGGCAAGCGCCGCCCAGGAGGCCGACGATCACGTCGAGCAGGAACGAGGGGATCTGATAGAACATGGCGCGTGGTCGTGAAGGAATGCGATGATAGCCACGCAAAGGTTCATCGATGACGACACAACCCCTTCTGCGCTCCCTCCCTTTGTTCCCGCTCGGCACGGTGCTGTTTCCCGACGGCCTGCTGCCCTTGCGGATCTTCGAGGTCCGCTACCTCGACATGATCGGGCGCTGCCACAAGAACGGTGCACCCTTCGGCGTCGTCAGCCTGACGCAGGGCACGGAGGTGCGCCGCGCCGGCGCCGAAGCCGAGGCCTTCGCGGAGGTCGGCACGCTCGCCGTGATCCGCGAGTTCGATGCCCCGCAGGCCGGCCTGCTGCAGATCGAATGCGTCGGCACGCAGCGTTTTCGCGTGCGCACCAGCGAACTGCAGAAATACGGCCTCTGGACCGCCGAGGTCGAGGCCGTCGCCGACGACAAGCCGCTGGCACTGCCCGAAGACCTGCAGCACACCGCCGACGCGCTGCGGCGCCTCGTCGACACCCTCGAGGAGCGGCGCCGCCTGGAAGGCGACGACAGCGTCCGGCTGCCGATCGGCGAACCGCACCGTTTCGAGGATTGCGGCTGGGTTGCCAACCGCTGGTGCGAACTGCTGCCGATGCAGACCGAACTCAAGCAGCGCCTGATGGCGCTCGACAGTCCGTTGATGCGCCTGGAACTGGTCAGCGACCTGCTCGTGCGGGCCGGCATCACGAAGTAGCGCCGCCCGTTAAAATGGCGGGTTGCGCGCTTTTTGCCGCGCCCTCAATCCAGCGCCCATGTCCGACCACCTGACTCCTTCCGTTCCCGCGCCTGCCGCGGCCCCCGCACCGACGCCGGCCGTCGACGACAACCAGCTCATGGCCGAACGGCGCGAGAAGCTCAAGGCGCTGCGCAGCGCCCAGGCGGAAGGCAAGGGGGTCGCGTTCCCGAACGACTTCAAGCCCGGCCACCGCGCCGCCGCCCTGCTCGCCGCCCACGGCGAGGCCGAGCCCGAGGCGCTCGAAGCCACGCCGATCCCGGTCAGCGTGGCCGGCCGCATGATGCTCAAGCGCGTGATGGGCAAGGCCAGCTTCGCGACCCTGCAGGACGCCACCGGACGCATCCAGCTCTATGTCCAGCGCGAAGCCATCGGCGACGAGGCCTATGCCGAATTCAAGCACTGGGACCTGGGCGACATCGTCGGCGCCGAAGGGACGGTCTTCAAGACCAAGACCGGCGAGCTGTCGGTCAAGGTCACGAAGCTGCGCCTGCTCACCAAGAGCCTGCGGCCGCTGCCCGACAAGTTCCACGGCATGGCCGACCAGGAGCAGAAGTACCGCCAGCGCTATGTCGACCTGATCACCGACGCCACGGCGCGCGATCGCTTCACGGCACGCAGCCGCGCGGTCAGCGCGCTGCGCGAGTTCATGGTGGCCAACGACTTCCTCGAGGTCGAGACGCCGATGCTGCATCCGATCCCGGGCGGCGCCAACGCCAAGCCCTTCAAGACGCACCACAACGCGCTCGACCAGGAGATGTTCCTGCGCATCGCGCCCGAGCTGTACCTCAAGCGGCTGATCGTCGGCGGCTTCGAGCGCGTGTTCGAGATCAACCGCAGCTACCGCAACGAAGGCATCTCGGTCCGGCACAACCCCGAGTTCACGATGATGGAGTTCTACGCGGCCTACTGGAACTACCGCGACCTGATGGACTTCACCGAGACGCTGATCCGCACCATCGCCGACAAGGCGGTCGGCAGCCAGCAGCTCGCGTACCAGGGCAAGCCGGTCGACCTCGCCCAGCCCTTCGAGCGGCTCACGATCCGCGAGGCGATCCTCAAGCACACCGATGCCGGCAGCAACGTCGACGATGCCGCCTGGCTCGTCAACGCGCTGCGCAAGATCGGCCTCAGCGAGGAGAAGGACAAGCTCTCCCAGCGCAGCCTCGCGAGCCTGCAGGTCATGTACTTCGAGGAAACCGTCGAAGAGAAGCTCTGGCAGCCGACCTTCATCATGGAGCACCCGACCGAGATCTCGCCGCTGGCGCGCGCCAACGACGAGCGTCCCGAGGTCACCGAGCGCTTCGAGCTCTACATCACGGGGCGCGAGTTCGGCAACGGCTTCAGCGAGCTCAACGACGCCGAAGACCAGGCCGCGCGCTTCAACGCCCAGGTCGCGGCCAAGGACAGCGGCGACGACGAAGCCATGTTCTACGACCACGACTTCGTGCGTGCGCTCGAATACGGCATGCCGCCCACCGGCGGCTGCGGCATCGGCATCGACCGCCTGATGATGCTCCTGACCGACTCGCCGAGCATCCGCGACGTGATCCTGTTCCCGGCCCTGCGCCGCGAATCTTGAGCCGGCACGCACCCGCGATCGGGATCGACTTCGGCACGTCGAATTCCGCCGCCGCCTGCGTGGGCGAGGACGGCCTCGCCCGGCCGCTGCGGCTCGAAGGCTCGGCGATCGCGATCCCGACCGCGATCTTCTTCAACGCCGAAGATCGCAGCACGCATTTCGGCCGCGAGGCGATGGCCCTCTACCTGGCCGGCACCGAAGGCCGCCTGATGCGTTCGCTCAAGAGCATCCTGGGCAGCGCGCTGATGCAGGAGCCGACCGAGATCGACAACCAGCTGGTGAGCTTCGAGGACATCATCACGCTGTTCCTCGCCGAGCTCGGCAGCCGGGCCCGCCAGCAGCTCGGCGCCCCGCCCGGCCGGGTCGTGATCGGCCGCCCGATCCGCTTCGTCGACGACGACGACAAGCGCGACGCGCTGGCCGAAGCCTCGCTGCGCCAGGCGGCCGAGAACGCCGGACTCGGCGAAGTCACGTTCCAGTACGAGCCGATCGCCGCCGCCTTCGACTTCGAGCGCCGCGTGAGCCGCGAATCGCTGGTACTGATCGTCGACATCGGAGGCGGCACCTCCGACTTCACGGTGGTGCGGCTCGGCCCCGAGCGCATGCGCCACCCCGACCGCGCCGGCGACGTGCTGGCCACCACCGGCATCCACATCGGCGGCACCGACTACGACCAGCGGCTGAGCCTGGCCTGCGCGATGCCGCACCTGGGCTTCCGGCACCACGGGCCGCAGGGCCGCGAAGTGCCGAGCCGGACCTTCTTCGATCTGTCGACCTGGCACCTGATCAACTGGCTGCAGACACCGAAGTCGATCCGCCAGGTGCAGGAGCTGCGCAGCAGCTACCTCGACAACCGGCTGCACGACCGGCTCATGAACGTGCTCGAGAACCGCGAAGGGCACCGCGTGGCGAGCGAGGTCGAAGAGGCCAAGATCCGGAGTTCGATGACCGCCGACGAGGTGGCGATCGATCTTTCATGCGCCGAGCCGGGACTGAAGGCCGCGCTGACCGCCGCCGGCATGGCGCAGCACCTCGCCACGCTGCTCGACAGCGTGGTCGGCTGCGCCCGCGAGTGCGTGCGGCGCGCGGGTCTGCAGTCCGGCGAGCTCGACGCCATCTACCTGACCGGCGGTTCGTCGGCCCTGCGCCCGTTCCAGAGCGCCCTGCGCGACGCCTTCCCGGGGGTCGACGTGGTGGAAGGCGACCTGTTCGGCGGTGTGGCGGCCGGCCTGGCTTACGCCGCTTCGGCCGCTTCGGCCGCCGCGAACAAGCCAAGCCCGCAACCCGCATGAAGTACCTCGCCGCGTACCCCGCGGCGCTGCGCGCCCAGGTCGAAGCGCTGGTCGCCGAAGGCCGGCTCGGCGACTGGCTGCAAAAGCGCTACCGCGCCCCGCACGACATCCGCACCGACCGCGCGCTGTACGACTACGTCAGCGATCTCAAAAGCGAGTTCCTGCGCAACGCCGAGCCGCTGTCCAAGGTGGCGTTCGACAACAAGCTGCACGTGATCCGCAACGCGCTCGGCACCCACACCACGGTCTCGCGCGTGCAGGGCGGCAAGCTCAAGGCCAAGCGCGAGATCCGGATCGCGAGCCTGTTCAAGGAAGTACCGATCGAGTGGCTGCGGATGATCGTCGTGCACGAGCTCGCGCACATGAAGGAGCGCGACCACGACAAGGCCTTCTACAAGCTGTGCACGCACATGGAACCCGACTACCACCAGCACGAGTTCGACCTGCGGCTGTACCTGACGCACCTGGACGGCGGCGGCGAACGGCTGTGGACGACGTCCGCCGCCTGAGCGGCTAGGCGCTCGGCAGCATGGCCACCGCCTGGCGGTAGGCGGACGACGCCACGAGCGCATCCCAGTCGAGCGCGCCGGCACGGGGCATGAGGCTGCGCCGGCGCAATTCGCTGGCCGGATTCGGCGTCCAGCGCCCGCCGCGCTGCGCTTCGGCAAAGCCGTCGAGCAGCTGGTCGAGCGCGACGCCCTCCCCCACGCTCTGATTGCACAGCAGCGCCAGGTCGCACCCGGCATCGAGCGCCGCCAGCGCCGCATCGGTGTAGCTCAGCAAGCGACCATCGATGCGGCGCGCCGCTTCCATGCTGAGGTCGTCGCTGAACACCGCGCCGTCGAAACCCAGCTCGCCGCGCAGGACCTGCCGCAGCCATTTCGACGAGAAACCGGCCGGGCGGGCATCGACCTTCGGGTAGATCACGTGCGCCGGCATCACGGCCGCCAGGGTGCCGACGAGCCAGTCGTAGGGCCGCGCGTCATCGGCCAGGATCGCCTTGAGGCTGCGTCGGTCGACCGGCATCGCCACATGCGAATCGGCCTTGACGAAACCATGCCCCGGAAAATGCTTGCCGCAGTTGGCCATGCCGGCCTGCAACAGCCCGTGCATCAGGCTGCGCGCCAGCAGCGCCACCACGCGCGGGTCGCGATGGAAGCTGCGGTCGCCGATCACGCTGCTTTCGCCATAGTCCAGGTCGAGCACCGGCGCGAAGCTGAAATCGACGCCGCAGGCCCGCAGTTCACCGCCCAGCACGCGGCCGCAGGCGGCGGCGGCCTGCGTGGCGCGCAGCGGGTCGCGCATCCACAGCTCGCCCAGCATGCGCATCGACGGCAAGCGGGTGAAACCGTCGGTGCGGAAGCGCTGAACCCGGCCACCCTCGTGGTCGACGCAGATCAGGAGATCGGGCCGCAGCGCCTTGATCTCGGCATTCAGCGCGCGCATCTGCGCCCGGTCCTGCCAGTTGCGCGCGAAGTGGATCACGCCGCCCACCAGGGGGTCGGCCAAGCGTCGCCGGTCGGCCGCGTTCAGTTCGGTTCCCGCCACGTCGATGATCAAGGGCGCGTGCAAGGTCTTGTCGGTCATTCTTTGCGCTCGACGACGACGAAGCTCGCCGCGTAGTCGGTTTCGTCGGTCACGGTCACGTGGGCCCGCAGGCCCTCGGCCTCGAACCAGTCCTTCAGGCTGCCGTGCAGCACGATCACGGGCTTGCCGCTTTTTTCATTGACGATCTCGCACAGCCGCCAGCTCATCGGCATCCGCATGCCCATGCCGATCGCCTTGCTGAAGGCCTCCTTGGCCGAGAAACGCGTCGCCAGGTAGCGCAGGCCGCGCTTCGGCCAGCGCGCGCTGYGGGCCTGCCAGACAGCAAACTCGGCATCGCTCAGCACCTTTTGCGCGAAGCGCTCGCCCTGGCGCTCGAAGGTGGCGGCGATGCGCCGGATGTCGCAGATGTCGGTGCCGATGCCGTAGATCACTGCTGCGCCGTCTTGTCTTGGGCTTCCTCGATGCGGCGCAGGTACTCGCGCGTCGCTGCGGTGTAGCCGAGTTCCAGCGCATCGGAGACGAAGGCGTGGCCGATCGAGACCTCGCGAACGCCCGGCACGGCGCGCAGGAAATCGCTCAGGTTGTCGCGACTCAGGTCGTGGCCGGCATTGACCTCGAGCCCGGCCGCCTGCGCGGCGCGCGCCGTTTCGGCATACAGCTGCAGCACCGCGTCGGCCTTGGAGGTGCCGCGCGAGGCGGCGTAGCCCTCGGTGTAGAGCTCGACCCGGTCGGCGCCGACCGCCTTGGCGGCCGCCATCATCTCGGGCGCGGGGTCCATGAAGAGGCTCACGCGCACCCCCAGCGCCCGGGTCTCGGCGATCAGCGGCCGCAGCCGCTCGGCGTCCTCGGGAAAGCTCCAGCCGTGGTCGCTGGTGGCCTGGGTCTGGCTGTCGGGCACGAAGGTGGCCTGGTGCGGACGCAGTTCGCGCACGAATTCCATCAGGTTGTGGAACGGATTGCCCTCGATATTGAACTCGGCCGCCGGCCAGTCCCGATGCAGCAGGCCGGACAGGTCGCGCACGTCCTGCGGCCGGATGTGGCGCTCGTCGGGCCGCGGGTGCACCGTGATGCCGTGCGCGCCGGCGTCCAGGCACAGCGCCGCCGCGAACAGCACGCTCGGGATGCCGAGCGCGCGCGTGTTGCGCACCAGCGCGACCTTGTTGAGATTGACGGACAGTGCAGTGGACATAGTGGTGCTCATAGAAAACCTCCGCGCAGCAGCGCTTCGGTACTCGCCTTGGGAACGGCCCGGCGGCTCATAAGGCGTGCAGATCCCGCATCATCTGCCGCGTACGCAGCGTCGTGACGCCGCAATGGTAGTTGAGCAGGATGCGCAGCTGGGTGCGCAATGCGCCGTTGAAGCCGGCGCAGACTCTGAGTGTCGAGGCGAAAGGCGCCACGTCATCGAGCGCGGCCTGCAGGCCCTGCCATTCGGAGCCTGTCAGCGCAGGCTCGGCGTCCTCGGCCTGGCGCAGGCCGGCCTCGGGCACCAGCGCATAGCGCCCGGCCGGCGCCAACGGGGCCAGGGTGGAGGTCTGGGCCGCCAGCGAGGGCAGCAGCCCGACCTCGCGCAGCAGCAGCAGCTCGAAGGCCCGCAGCGCAGCCGCCTGCGTGGCCGCCTGCGCGCCCGCATGGTCGCCCGCCAGCACCTGCACCACGGCCGCATAAGCATCGAACAGCGCTTCGTGCGGATCGTCGCGTGCCAGCAGGCGCAGCAGCAGTTCGTTGACGTAGTAGCCCGAAAGCAGCGCCTCGCCGGTCGGCATCACGTGGCCGCCCATCCATTCGGCGCCCTTGAGCGTCCGGATCTCGGCCTCGCCGGTGAAGTTCAGCTGCAGCGGCTGCAGCGGCAGCAGCACCGGGCGGAAATTGGAGCTCGGGCGCTTGGCCCCCTTGGCCACCAGCGCGATCCGCCCCAAGTGCCGCGTGAACACCTCGAGGATCAGGCTGGTCTCGCTCCAGTCGTAGCGGTGGAGCACATAGGCCGGTTCATGGGAGACCCGACGAACGGCCATTCAGCGATCCACGACGCCTTGCCACGCCCCGCATCGCACGGAACCGGCATGGCCGAGTCCAGGAATCCCGCGGAACCGGCTTCGCCGGGCCGCTGGGATTGCCCCCCGGCAGGGGGGTGTCTGAGCTACACGAAGTGAGCGAGGCTGGGGGGCGAGCTTATTCATATCCGAAGGAGCGGACCCTGGCCTCGTCGTCCGCCCAGCCCGAGCGCACCTTGACCCACAGCTCGATGAACACCTTGGCGTCCATGAGTTTCTCGAGCTCCTGGCGGGTCTCCATGCCGATGCGCTTGATGCGCTCGCCCTTGTCGCCGATCACCATCGCCTTGTGGCCGTCGCGCTCGACCACGATCGTGGCGGCGATCTTGAGCAACCGCTTATGGCCCTTGCGCTGCGGCGGCTCCTCCTCGAACTTGTCGATCACCACGGTGGAGGTGTAGGGCAGCTCGTCGCCGGTCAGCCGGAACAGCTTCTCGCGCACCATCTCGCTGGCCAGGAACTGCTCGCTGCGGTCGGTGAGTTCGTCTTCGGCGTACCACCAGTCCTGCTCGGGCAGGTACTTCTCGCAGATGCCGAACAGCCGCTCGATGTCTTTGGGGTTCTTGGCCGACATCGGCACGAACTCGGCGAAGGCATGCTTCTGCTGCATGGTCTGCAGCCAGGGCGCGATGTCGCCACGGCGGTGCACGTTGTCCAGCTTGTTGGCGATCAGCAGGGTCGGGATGCCGCTGCCGAGCAGCTTGAGCACCCGCTCGTCGGCCGGCGTGAAGCTGCCGGCCTCGACCACGAACAGGATCAGGTCGACGTCGGACACCGCCCCGACCACGGTCTTGTTGAGCGAGCGGTTGAGCGCGTTGGCGTGCAGGGTCTGGAAGCCCGGCGTGTCGACGAAGACGAACTGGGTCGCGCCCCGCGTGCGCATGCCGGTGATGCGGTGCCGCGTGGTCTGCGCCTTGCGAGAGGTGATGCTGATCTTCTGCCCGACCAGGGCGTTGAGCAGCGTCGATTTGCCCACGTTGGGCTTGCCGACGATGGCCACCAGGCCGCAGCGCCGGGCGCCCTCCGCACCGTCATCGGGCGCGGGGAGGATGGATTCGTTCGCTTGGTTCATGGGGTTGCCTTTGCGCCGCGCGCCTTGAGCCGGATCAACATGGCCGCCGCGGCGGCCTGCTCACCGGCGCGGCGCGAGCCGCCGATGCCGCGTTCGCGCAAGCCCAGGTCGGCCACTTCGCATTCGACATCGAAAGTTTGCTTGTGTGCCGCCCCGAGCGTCCCGACGACGCGGTAGGCCGGCAGCTTCATTTTGTGACCCTGCAGCCATTCCTGCAATTCGGTCTTGGGGTCCTTGGAGGCCGCTTCCATGCGCGGGCTGATCGTCACCGACTCGTAGAGGCGGTGCACCAGCGCCTGCGCCGCGCCGAAGCCGGCATCGAGGTAGACCGCGCCGATCACGGCTTCCAGCGCATCGGCGAGGATCGACGGCCGGTTCTGGCCGCCCGAGCGCGCCTCGCCCTCGCCCAGCCGCAGCAGGGGCGACAGTGCCAGCTTGAGTGCCAGCTGATGCAGCGTGTCCTGCTTGACCAGGTTGGCGCGCACCCGCGACAGATCGCCCTCGGGCAGGGTCGCCAGCCGCACATAGAGCAGGTGCGAGACGGCGAGGTTCAGCACCGAATCGCCGAGAAACTCCAGCCGTTCGTTGTGATCCGCCGAAAAACTGCGATGGGTCAGCGCCAGCTGCAGCAGCCGCGCATCGGCGAAGGAGTGCTGGAGGCGCGCCTGCAGCGCGACGAGGCCGCCGTCGGTCACGGAGCGAACGTCAACGGGATTGGCCCCGGTACTTCAGCAGCAGGTAGGCCGGGCCGAACAGATGGATTTCGCGGTCGTAGGCGAAGGAAACGACCACCTTGTCGCCGTCCTTCTTGACTTCAAGGTCCTTGCCGCTGACCGACTGGAAGTCGTCGATGGCCTGGGCGCGGTCGAAGATCGCGCGCACCTCGGGCACCGTCGAACCTTCCTTGGCCTTGTTGGCCGCCTTGGTGATCGCCTGGTACTCGATCAGCGTCGGGATCACCTGCGCGACCACCACGCCGACACAGGCCAGCACGATCGCCACGAACAGCAACCCGATGAACGAGATGCCACGCTGTTTGTGTCCTGTCTTCCTTGGTCTCATGCCCTCTTTCCCTCGATCTGGAACCGGATGCTTATTGGAATGTGCCGATGCGCTTGAGATTGCCGAAGTTCATCCACACCAGGAAGGCCTTGCCAACGATGTTCTGGTCCGGAACGAAACCCCAGTAACGCGAATCGAGCGAGTTGTCGCGGTTGTCGCCCATCATGAAATAGTGGCCGGACGGCACCTTGCACACCACGCCCTCGACACTGTAACGACAATTTTCCTGGTTCGGGAACGGCATGATCTCGGCTTCGGAAAGCCCGGCCCGGCGGTTGTCGTCGTTGAGCAGGCGGTGCTCCTTGCCGCCGAGATCCTCGTTGTACTGCTTGAGGTAGCGCATCGTCTCCTCGTCGAAATACTCGGGGATCGCCACCTTGGGGACCGGCTGGCCGTTGACCGTGAGCTGCTTGTTGAGGTAGGACACCTCGTCGCCCGGGACGCCGACCACGCGCTTGATGTAGTCCATGCTGGGCTTGGGCGGGTAGCGGAACACCATGACGTCGCCGCGCGCCGGCGGTCGGCCCTCGGTGATGCGGGTGTTGCTGACCGGCAGCCGCAGGCCATAGACGAACTTGTTCACCAGGATCAGGTCGCCGGTGAGCAGCGTCGGCATCATCGAGCCCGACGGGATCTTGAAGGGCTCGAACAGGAAGGAACGCAGCAGGAACACGGCCAGGATCACCGGGAACAGGCCGGCGGTCCAGTCCAGCCACCACGGCTGCATGATCAGGCGTTCGCGGGCCTTGGTGTCGACCGTGTCGACCTGCGTGATGCCCTGGCGCGCGAGTTCCTCGCGCCGCTGCGCCAGCGAGGCGTCGAGCGCCTCGGCCGCGCGCCGGCGCTTCGGCAGGAAATAGAAGCGTTCGGCCAGCCAGTAGAGACCGGTGACCACCGTGGCCAGGAACAGCAGCAGCGCGAAGTTGCCTTCGACCGCGCCGAAATACCAGGCGCCGATGTAGCCGACGAAGGCGGCGAGGATCAGGGATGTGAGAAATGCCATCTTTAGTCTTCGACTTGCAGGATGGCGAGGAAGGCCTCTTGCGGGACCTCGACCGAGCCGATCTGCTTCATTCTTTTTTTGCCCGCCTTCTGCTTCTCGAGCAGCTTCTTCTTGCGGGTGATGTCGCCGCCGTAGCACTTGGCGAGGACGTTCTTGCGGAGGGCCTTGATTGTCTCACGCGCGATGATGTTGACCCCGATGGCGGCCTGGATCGCGACGTCGAACATCTGGCGCGAAATGATCTCGCGCATCTTCGAGACCACCGCCCGGCCGCGGTACTGGCTCTGGCTGCGGTGGACGATGATCGACAGCGCGTCGACCTTCTCGCCGTTCAGCAGGATGTCGACCTTGACCACGTCCGAGGCCCGGTACTCCTTGAATTCGTAGTCCATCGAGGCGTAGCCGCGGCTGACCGACTTCAGCTTGTCGAAGAAGTCGAGCACGATCTCGCCCAGCGGCATCTCGTAGGTCAGCATGACCTGGCGGCCATGGTAGGCCATGTTCATCTGCACGCCGCGCTTCTGGTTGGCCAGCGTCATCACCGCGCCGACGTATTCCTGCGGCATGTAGAGGTGCACCGTGACGATCGGCTCGCGGATCTCGGCCATCTTGCCGACGTCGGGCATCTTCGACGGGTTCTCCACCATGATCACCTCGCCGTCGTTCTTCATGACCTGATAGACCACGCTGGGCGCGGTCGTGATCAGGTCCTGGTCGAACTCGCGCTCGAGCCGCTCCTGCACGATCTCCATGTGCAGCAGGCCCAGGAAGCCGCAGCGGAAGCCGAAGCCCAGCGCCTGGCTCACCTCGGGCTCGTAGCGCAGCGACGAATCGTTGAGCTTCAGCTTCTCGAGGGCGTCGCGCAGGGAGTCGTACTCGCTGGCCTCGGTCGGGTAGAGCCCGGCGAACACCTGCGGCTGGATCTCCTTGAAGCCCGGAAGCGCTTCGGTCGCGGTGGCCGCGGCGCCGCCGGTACCGGGCTTGATCAAGGTCACGGTGTCGCCGACCTTGGCCGCCTGCAGTTCCTTGATGCCGGCGATGATGTAGCCCACCTCGCCGGCCTCGAGCGAAGCGCGCGGCTCGTTGGCTGGCGTGAACACGCCGATGTTGTCGGCGTTGTACATCGCACCCGAGGCCATCATCTTGATGCGCTCGCCCTTCGCCAGCCGGCCATCGACCACGCGCACCAGCATCACGACGCCGACATAGGGATCGAACCAGCTGTCGATGATCATCGCGCGCAGCGGACCGTCGGGGTTGCCGCGCGGCGCCGGCATTCTCGCCACCACCGCCTCGAGGATTTCCTCGATGCCCATGCCGGTCTTCGCGGAGCACGGAATCGCATCGGTCGCATCGATGCCGATCACGTCCTCGATCTCGGAGCGCGCGTTGTCGGGGTCCGCGTTGGGCAGGTCCATCTTGTTGAGCACCGGCACCACCTCGACGCCGAGGTCGAGCGCGGTGTAGCAGTTGGCCACCGTCTGCGCTTCGACGCCCTGGCTCGCATCGACGACGAGCAATGCACCTTCGCATGCCGACAGCGATCGACTCACTTCATACGAGAAGTCGACGTGGCCCGGCGTGTCGATCAGATTGAGGTTGTAGACCTGCCCATCCTTGGCCTTGTAGTGCAGCGCGGCGGTCTGTGCCTTGATGGTTATCCCACGCTCTTTCTCGATGTCCATCGAGTCGAGAACCTGCGCTTCCATCTCGCGCTCGGCGAGGCCACCACAACGTTGGATCAAGCGATCGGCAAGCGTCGACTTGCCGTGATCGATGTGCGCAATGATCGAAAAATTTCTGATGTGATTCATCAACGGGAACGCTTAAGTACTTGAATTGGCTCGGACGCAGAAGGCGACAGGCAAGAAAAAAGGGCGCGTCCCCAAGAGACGCGCCCTGAACCAACAAGCAATGGCAACTGCAGTAGTTGGAACTTCATTGTAGGCAAAAAGGGGGGCGCGTACAGCCGGGCCCAAGCCCGGGAGGGGTCGTTGCAGGTCAGCAACATGCGAATTATTAACAGCTTATCAACAGGATCGGTGGAGCAATTGCTTAACAACTTGTGGGCGAACTGTGGAGCGCCGGTGGACGGGCGGCGGGAATCTCGCATCGTGAAGCACCTCGGACTGCTTATGCGACGAGCGGGGATCGGACG
>NZ_JBFUCJ010000036.1:0-56163 GCF_056405295.1 Variovorax sp. P1_H2
GATCCGGGTGCTGCTGATGCAGCGCCAGCGCGACGCGGCCCGCGGGTTGAACACCCAGGGCTTCGTCAGCGGCTATCGGGGCTCGCCGCTGGGCATGGTCGACCTTGCGATCTGGAAGGCCGGCAAGGCTTTCGAGGAGGCCGGCATCCGCTTCGTGCCGGCGATCAACGAGGAACTGGCGGCGACGCAGGTGCTCGGCACGCAGCGCGTCGAATCGGACCCCGAGCGCACGGTCGAGGGCGTGTTCGCGATGTGGTACGGCAAGGGCCCGGGCGTCGATCGCGCCGGCGATGCGCTCAAGCACGGCAACGCCTACGGCTCCTCGCCGCACGGCGGCGTGGTGGTGGTGGCGGGCGACGACCATGGCTGCGTCTCGTCCTCGATGCCGCACCAGAGCGACCATGCCTTCATGGCCTGGAGCATGCCGGTGCTGCAGCCGGCCTCGGTGGCCGAGTACCTCGAGTTCGGTCTCTACGGCTATGAACTGTCGCGCTACTCGGGCGCCTGGGTCGGGATGGCGGCGCTGTCGGAAGTGGTCGAGAGCGGCAGCACGGTCGACCTCGACCTGATCCATGCACGCGTCGCGACCTGGGCCGATGCCGACACCGTGCGTGCCGCCACCGGCCACCGCGAGCCGGTCGATGGTCTGCACTACCGCTGGCCCGACCTGCCCTCGCTGCGCATCGAGTCGCGGCTGGCCGACAAGCTCGAGGCGGTGGCCGCCTTCACGCGCGTGAACAGCATCGACCGCCACGTGATCGAGAGCCCGCAGGCCAAGGTCGGCATCGTGACCTGCGGCAAGGCCCACTACGACCTGATGGAGGTGCTGCGCCGCCTCGAGGTGACGCCGGAGGCACTGGCCCGCACCGGAGTGCGGCTCTACAAGGTGGGCCTGAGCTTCCCGATCGAGCAGACCCGCATCAAGGACTTCGCGCAGGGCCTCGACGAGATCCTGATCGTCGAGGAAAAGGGCGCCATCGTCGAGACGCAGCTGCGCGAGCTGTTCTACAACGCGCCGCCCGGCACGCGCCCGGCGCTGGTCGGCAAGCAGGACCGCGAGGGCCGGCCGCTGGTGTCGGCACTCGGCGAGCTGCGGCCGTCGCGGCTGATCGAGCTGGTGGCGCACTGGCTCGAGGCCCATTTCCCCGGCAACAGCGAGCTCGGCGACCACCTGCAGCATGTGCGCGACTTCACGCCGCCCGAATTGCTCAGCAACGATGGCGACTCGGTCAAGCGGCTGCCGTACTTCTGCGCCGGCTGCCCGCACAACACCAGCACCAAGGTGCCCGAGGGTTCGACCGCGCGCGCCGGCATCGGCTGCCACTTCATGGCGAACTGGATGGACCGCAGCACGGCCGGGCTGATCCAGATGGGCGGCGAGGGCGTCGACTGGGTCTCGCACTCGATGTTCACGCGCACGCCGCACGTGTTCCAGAACCTCGGCGACGGCACCTACTACCACTCGGGCTATCTCGCGATCCGCCAGGCGGTGGCGGCCAAGGCGACGCTGACCTACAAGATCCTGTTCAACGATGCAGTGGCGATGACCGGCGGCCAGCCGGTCGACGGCATCATCAGCGTCGACGCGATCGCCCGCCAGGTCGAGTCCGAAGGCGTGAAGCAGGTGGTGGTGGTCAGCGATGCGATCGAGAAGTACGACGCGATGAGGGCCAAGTTCCCGGCCGGCATCGAGTTCCACGACCGCGCCGAGCTCGATGCGGTGCAGCGGCGCCTGCGCGAAGTGCCCGGCGTGACGGTGCTGATCTACGAGCAGACCTGCGCCGCGGAAAAGCGCCGCCGCCGCAAGAAGGGCGAGCTGGCCGACCCGGCCAAGCGCCTGTTCATCAACGAAGCGGTGTGCGAGGGCTGCGGCGACTGCACCGTGCAGAGCAACTGCGTGGCGGTGCTGCCGCACGAGACCGAGTTCGGCCGCAAGCGCAAGATCGACCAGACCAGCTGCAACAAGGACTATTCCTGCGCCCAGGGCTTCTGCCCGAGCTTCGTCGGCGTCAGCGGCGGCGCGCTGCGCAAGAAGAGTGGCGCGCTGGCGGCCGGCAAGGACGCCTTCCTGCGCCACGTGGAGGCGTTGCCGCGGCCGGCGGCCCATGGCTGGACCGCGCCCTACGACCTGCTGGTCACCGGTGTCGGCGGCACCGGCGTGGTGACCGTGGGCGCGGTGATCGCGATGGCCGCGCACCTCGAAGGCAAGTCGGCCAGCGTGCTCGACTTCATGGGTTTCGCGCAGAAGGGCGGCGCGGTGCTGAGCTTCGTGCGCCTGGCCGACACGCCGGAGCGGCTGAACCAGGTGCGCATCGACACCCAGCAGGCCGACGCGATCCTGGCCTGCGACGTGGTGGTCGGTGCCTCGCCCGATGCGCTGCAGACCGTGCGCCATGGCCGCACCCGGATCCTCGCGAACATGCATGAGATCCCGGTGGCCGAGTCCCTGCGCAACCCGGATGCCGACCTCAAGACCGAACTGCTGCTCGAGAAGATGCGCTTCGTCGCCGGCCGCGACCAGGTGCAGACCTTCGATGCCCAGACGCTGGCCGAAGAGTTCCTCGGCGACACGCTGGCATCGAACATCCTGGCGGCGGGCTATGCCTGGCAGTGCGGCCTGATTCCGCTGAGCCTCGAGGCGCTGACGCGTGCGATCGAACTGAACGGCGTCGCCGTGGCGGCGAACCAGATGGCCTTCTCGCTCGGCCGCCTGGCCGCGGGCGATCCGCAGGCCATCGATGCCTTGCGCGGGGCACCGGCTGTGGCGCCCGAAGACGAATCGCTGGATGCGCTGATCACCAGGGCCATGCGGCACCTGGCCGGCTATCAGAACGCCGCCTGGGCCAAGCGCTTCGAGGCCCGGGTGCAGTCCGTGCGCCAGCGCGAGGCCGCAATGGCCGGCGGTGATCCGTCCCTGCCCGTCACGCGCAATGCGGCCCAGAGCCTGCTCAAGCTCATGAGCTACAAGGACGAGTACGAAGTGGCGCGCCTCTACAGCGACGGCAGCTTTCGCGAGAAGCTCGCCGAGCAGTTCGAAGGCGATCTCAAGCTCGAGTTCCACATGGCGCCGCCGTTCCTGGCGCGGCCGAAGAACGGCCAGCCGCCGGTCAAGATCCGCCTCGGTGGCTGGATGCTGCCGGCGATGAAGTGGCTGGCGCGCGGCAAGCTGCTGCGCGGCACGGCCTTCGACCTCTTCGGCCACACCGAGGAGCGTCGGCTGGAGCGAGAGCTGATCGAGCGCTTCGACGCCCGGCTGGACGAGTTGATGGCCGGGCTCGCGCCCGCCAACCAGCGGCTGGCGGCGCAGATCGCCGCGGTGCCGCTGGCGATCCGCGGCTACGGCCACGTGAAGCTGGCCAACCTGGCGCTGGCGCGCGGCCGCGAGGCCGAGTTGCTGCACCGCTTTGCGCCCGAGCGCTATCCGCGGCCGGTCGCCGAGGCCAAGGCCGGGCAGATCCGCGGCATCGCGGTGGTGGCGCACTGAGTGCTTTCTCCATGCTGCGTTGTGCGCACGCGACGAATAAGGGAATGATTGGACCGGTGACGCGCGATCGGCCAATTAAGATCACGCCCTAGCGCCTGGCGCACCGGGGGTGCGTGGCACGAGGCGGCCTCCGGCCTCCGACCTATTTCAGTTGCGAGCCGCAGTGCCGCATGCAGGGCCCCTCGCCAGGGGCCTTTTTCTTTTTATTTTGTGGCCTGGATGACAAGGGCGTGAAAGCCATGGTGGGTAATTCGTCGTTCGCGGGGCTGGGCAACTCGTCCTTTGCCAGCCTCACACCGGCACCGGCCTCAGCCGACGAGGCCGAGCCGTGGGTGCGCGGCGAACTCATCCGCAGCCTGATGCGGGCCTCGCGGGGCTCCTATCTGCTGGCCGCGGCGCTGATGCCGGCGATGGTCGGCCTGAGCTGGGGCCATGTGCCGCCCTGGCAATTGATCGTCTGGCTGGTCATCGGCATCGCCGCCACTGCCTGCCGGATCTGGGGCGAACAGCTCTATGCCCGGCACTACGCCGACCGCGATTCGGCCGCGCAGCAGTACTTTGTCGAGCGCTACCGCTATCTCTGGAGTGCCAGCGGCTTCGCCTGGGGCCTGTCGATCCTGATCTTCTTCGAGCGCACGCCGCTGGTGAACCAGTTCATGAGCTGGCTGATCGTGGCCGGCGTGGCGACCTTCCCGCTCAACGGCCTGGCGCTGCACCCGCCGCTGCTCAGGCGTTACGTCAACACCCTGTTCTTCACGATGCTGGCGTCGATCGTGCTGCGCATGATCGAGCTCAAGTTCGCGCGGCCGCATTTCCACTACGGTTTCCTGATGCTGCCGGTGCTGCACTGGTGGCTGCTCCTGCGGGCCGGCCGGCGCATCCACGAGACCGCGCGCAACAGCTTCGAGCTGCTGTTCCACAACCACATCCTGATCAACTCGCTGACGCAGCAGCGGCAGGCGGCGGTCTCGGCGGTGGCCATGAAGAACCGCTTCCTCGCCAGTGCCGCGCATGACATGCGCCAGCCGGTGCTGGCGCTGTCGCTCTATGCCGACTGGCTGCGCAACGAGCCCGAACTGGTGGCCGAGATCGCGCCCAAGATCGTCCGCGCCACGCACGCCGTGAATGCCTTGTTCGATTCGCTGTTCGACCTCGCCCGCATCGATTCGGGGCAGGTGCGGCTGCACATCGAGCGGGTCGATGTGGCCCAGCTGCTGCACGACCTCGAGCTGCAATACCGGCCCGTGGCCGAGGCCAAGGGACTGACCTTCCGCATGCACGTGACGCCCGGCACGGTGCTGACCGACCCGATCCGGGTCCGCCGGATGATCGGCAACCTGCTGGCCAACGCGACCAAGTACACCGCCGAGGGCGGCATCCTGCTGGCTTCGAGGCAGACCCGCGACGGCCTGCGGGTGGAGGTGTGGGACACCGGCATCGGCATCGCGCGCGAGCACCTGCGCGATGTCTTCCTGGAGTTCTACAAGGTCGCCGACCACGCCGGCACCTCGGACGGCTTCGGCCTCGGCCTGGCGATCGTCGCGCGGCTGTCGCATGCCCTCGGCCATCCGGTCAGCGTGCGCTCGCGCCTGGGCCGCGGCAGCGTCTTCCGCGTCGCCTTGCACGACGCCGACGAAACGCAAGCCCAGACCCGCATCTCGGGCGCTGTCGGCTGACGTGATCGGCCGGCGCAGCCCGGCCTGTTGGTGAAACACCGAGGAACCGGCTTTGCCGGGCCTCTGGTGTTGCCCCCCGGAGAGGGGGTGGGCGCCCGGACACGAAGTGCCGGGCAACCTGGGGGTCAGCCGGAGAGCAGGCCGTTGGTGCGGGCGTGGTGCAGCGCCTGCGTCCGGCTCTTCACGCCGAGGCGCCGGAACAGCCGCCACAGATGCACCTTGACCGTGTGCTCGCTGATGTCGAGCTCGGTGGCGATGTCGCGGTTGCTCATGCCCTGGTCGAGCATGGCGATCAGCTGGGTCTGTCGCTTCGACAGCTTGCTGTTGGCGGCAGCCACCGGCTCTTCGGCGTCGGTGTCGGCCATCAGCAGGCCGCGCAGCGCGGCCGTGAGCTCGGCCGAGCTGGCCGATTTCTCGATGTAGGTGTCGGCACCGGCCTCGATGCAGGCCTCTTCCATGTCGGCCGAGGGCGAGGCGGAATACACCGCGATCGGCACGTCCGGATAGGCCAGCTTGACCGCCACGACGCCCGAGACGCCGGTGGTGTCGGGCAGCTTCAGGTCGAGGCAGAACAGGCCGGGCGCCCCGTGTTGCTTGACGGCCGCCGCCAGCTTGTCGAGGCGCTCGAGTTCGACGATGTTCTCGGCCGGTCGCAGGCGCCGCAGCACCATCACGATGGCGTCGCGCATCAGGGGGTGGTCGTCGATGACATAGATACTCATGATTTACTCGCAGTGTCCACAGGTCGGGCATTGCCCATCGCTGCGGTAGATTGTCCCTTTAGCCCTCGCTGGCCGCATCGGCTGCGGCCAGCGCTTCCAGTGCGGCCGAAGCCGCACGCCTAACTTCGTCGTCCATTGCCTCGAGCTGCGCGGCGAGCTGCGCCAGTGCGGCCCCCCGCTGCTGCCGCAGCGTTCCGATCGCCCGGCCCGCTTCCTGCGGTGTTGTGAATCCCCGGCTTTGTACCAGCTGCGCACCACTTGCGTCGAGCAACTTGAAATAGAAAAGCCCGTCGCGCTCGCGGTACTGCTTGAAGCTGGGCCGCGCCACCTTGGCCGCCTTGGGCGCCACCGCCTGGTCGTGGCTGGCGAGATTGCGCAGGCCGACCGCGTGGCGCAGGCCTTCCATGAACGGCCGCGACAGCGCGCGCGCCTTCTCGGCGCCGTTGCGCAGGATCCGCTCGATCTGGGCCGGATCGTTGAGCAGGGCTTCGTAGTGCGCCCGCATCGGCGCCACCTCGCGGTCGATGCGCTCGAACAGCATCTGCTTGGCGTCGCCCCAGCCGATGCCGTCGGCGTAGGCCCGGCACAGGGTCTCGGTCTCCTCGTCGTCGGCGAAGGCCTGGTAGATCTGGAACAGGGCCGAACCCTCGGTGTCCTTGGGTTCGCCCGGCGCGCGCGAGTCGGTCACGATGCCGTTGATCAGCTTCTGCAGCTGGGCGCGTGGCGTGAAGAGCGGGATCGTGTTGTCGTAGCTCTTGCTCATCTTGCGGCCGTCGAGGCCCGGCAGCGTCGCCACCGTGTCGTCGATCTCGGCCTCGGGCAGCGTGAAGTGCTCGCCGTACAGATGGTTGAAGTGCTGCGCCATGTCGCGCGCCATCTCGATGTGCTGCACCTGGTCGCGGCCCACCGGCACCTTGTGGGCATTGAACATCAGGATGTCGGCGCCCATCAGCACCGGGTACATGAAGAGGCCGGCGCTGACGTCGGCGTCCGGGTCCTCGCCCTTGGCGCTGTTCTTGTCGACCTGCGCCTTGTAGGCATGGGCACGGTTGAGCAGGCCTTTGCCCGTGACGCAGGTGAGGAACCAGGTCAGCTCGGGGATCTCGGGGATGTCGGACTGGCGGTAGAAGGTGACGCGCTCCGGGTCCAGCCCGCAGGCCAGCCAGGTGGCGGCGATCTCGAGCGTCGAGCGCTGGATGCGGGCCGGTTCGTCGACCTTGATCAGCGCGTGGTAGTCGGCCAGGAAATAGAAACTCTGAACGTCGTCGCGGCGGCTGAATCGCACCGAATGGCGCACCGAACCGACATAGTTGCCGAGGTGCGGCGTGCCGCTGGTGGTGATGCCGGTCAGGAAGCGGATGGGCGTATCGGGAAGAAGGGCCATGGGAAGTTCAGCGAATGAGGGCGGTGAGCGGGCTCAGCAGCAGCGAGATGGCCTGGTAGCCGAAGGCCATCAGCGGGCTCAACCACCAGGTGCTGACGACGCCGGCGATGACCAGGCCCATCACGATGAAGAAGCCGTAGGGCTCGATGCGGGCCAGCAACTCCTGGGCGCCCCCGCGTGGCAGCAGGCCGGCCAGCACACGGCCGCCGTCGAGCGGGGGCAGCGGGAACAGGTTGAAGGCCCACATCACGAGGTTGACCAGCACGCCGCCCTGGGCCATCTTGATAAAGAAGGTTTCGTTGATGCCGGCGCCGACCAGGCCGACCAGGAACAGTGCCCAGACGATGGCCTGGACGAAGTTGGAGACGGGACCGGCCAGCGCGACCCAGATCATGTCGCGCTTGGGGTGGCGCAGGCGGTTGAAATTGACCGGCACCGGCTTGGCGTAGCCGAACAGGAAGGCGCCCGAGGTGGCGAAGTACAGCAGCAGCGGCATCAGGATGGTGCCGACCGGGTCGATATGCTTGAACGGGTTGAGGGTCACGCGGCCCAGCACGTAGGCCGTGTTGTCGCCGAAGTACCGTGCCACGTAGCCATGGGCCGCTTCGTGCACCGTGATCGCGAAGACCACGGGCAGGGCGTAGATCAGGACGGTTTGAATCAGGTTTTGAATATCCACCGCCGGATTGTCTCAGACGGTGAGACTGTCCCTGGCGGGACTCACAGGCCCAGGGCGGCCAGCGGGCCGCGCCCCTGCCGCACCAGCAACGGTTCGCCACCGGTGCCCATGGGCGTGAGGTCGACCACGGTGGTCGGCTCGGAAGGGCAGGCACCCGCATCGATCACGCCGCCGATCTGCTTCTCGAAGCGCTCGCGGATCTGGGTCGGGTCGTTCATGGCCTCGGTTTCGCCGGGCGGGATCAGCGTGGTCGCCAGCAGCGGCTCGCCGTGCAGCGTCAACAACTCCAGCAGCACCCGGTGGTCGGGCACCCGCAGGCCGATGGTCTTGCGCTGCGGATGGCTGACCCGCCGCGGCACCTCCTTGGTGGCCTCGAGCAGGAAGGTGTAGKGGCCGGGCGTGRCCGCCTTCAGCAGCCGGTACTGCTTGTTGTCGACCCGGGCGTAGTTCGAGAGCTCGCTCAGGTCGCGGCAGATCAGCGTCAGGTGGTGCTTGTCGTCGACCTGGCGGATCCGGCGCAGCTGGTCGACCGCGTCCTTGTCGTCGAGGTGGCAGGCCAGCGCGTAGCTGGAGTCGGTCGGCACGGCGACGATCTCGCCGCGGGCCAGCAGGGCGACCGCCTGCTTCAGCAGGCGCTGCTGGGGGTTGTCGGGGTGGACTTCGAAGAACTGGGCCATGGGGGCGATTCTGTCAGGAATGAGGCCGGCGCCGGGCCGCCCCAAGGCGGCCTGCGGCCCCCTTGGGGGGCAGCGAGTACACGAAGTGACGGAGCGTGGGGGCTCAGCCAGGCCGGCGCCGGGCCGCCCCAAGGCGGCCTGCGGCCCCCTGGGGGGCAGCGAGCACACGAAGTGGCGGAGCGTGGGGGCTCATGATTCGGCCGGCTCGATGGGAACCCGGCGTTCGCGGACCGTGAGCCAGGCGCCCGCCGCCCCGCAGACCGCGATCATGCCCATGCCGATCAGCGAGATGCTGTCCGGCACATAGGCGAAGATGATCCAGCCGCCCAGCATCGCGAAGGCGATCTGCGCATAGAGATAGGGCGTCAGCGTGGAGGCCGGCGCCCGCTGGTAGGCCAGGATCAGGATGAAATGGCCGACCGTGCCCATGAAACCCATCAGGCACAGCAGGGCCCACCAGTGCCAGGACGGCAGCGCGGTCCAGACGAAGGGCAGCGCCAACGAGGCCAGCAGCGCGCCGACCCAGCCGGTGTAGAAGTGCATCGTCAGCGGGTCCTCGGTCTGCGCCAGCTTGCTGGTCAGCACCTGGAACCAGGCGTTGGTCAGCACCAGCCCGATCGGCAGGAACATGGCCCAGCTGAAGGCGTCGCCGCCCGGGCGCAGGATCACCAGCGTGCCCGCGAAACCGCCCGCCACCAGCGCCCAGCGCAGCCGCGACACCTGCTCTTTCAGCGTGGTGGCGGCCAGCAGCGTGATGACCAGCGGCGCGATCAGCACGATCGAGGTGAACTCGGCCAGCGGCATGTAGCGCAGGCTGAGGAAGGCCAGCGTGCTCGAGGCCAGCAGCAGGGCGCCGCGCAGCAGCTGGTAGCGCGGATGGCGGGTGCGCAGCAGCGCGGTGCCATGGCGCGGCAGCAGCACCAGCGTGGTCGCCGCCGCCTGGAAGAAATAGCGGACCCAGACGCCCATCAGGATCGGCACGGCCGCGGTCGACAGCTTGGTGGCGGTGTCGAGCGTGGCGAAGCAGGCCACCGCCAGCAGGACCAGGCCGATGCCGGCCAGGATGCGCTCCGATTCCAGGTCGCGGGTGCCTTTCGGCGCGACGGCCTCGCTCGCCTGGGCCGTCACTGGATGCGGTGCTCCAGCAGTTCCCACACCGGGGTCAGCTGGCCGGGCAGCGGCGGCAGCTTGCCGAGGTCGCAATGGCTTTCGTCGGGACTGTGGAAATCGCTGCCGCGCGAGGCGGCGAAATCGAACTCGAGTGCCTTGTCGGCGTACTCGACATACTCGGCCGGCGTGTGGCTGCCGGTGACCACCTCGATCGCCCGGCCGCCGTGGGCCTTGAACTCGAGGAAGAGGGCGTATTCCTCGTTGGCCGTGAACTTGTAGCGGCCGGGGTGGGCGATCACGGCCAGTCCGTTGGCGGCGGTGATCCACTGCACCGCATCCTTCAGCGAGGCCCAGCGGTGCGGCACGTAGCCGGGCTTGCCTTCGGTCAGGAACTTGCGGAACACCTCGGAGGTGTCGCGGCAGTGGCCGGCCTCGACCAGGAAGCGGGCGAAGTGGGTGCGCGAGATCAGCTCGGGGTTGCCGACGAAGCGCAGCGCGCCCTCGTAGGCGCCGTGGATGCCGACCTTGGCCAGGCCCTCGGACATTTCCATGGCGCGCTTGCCGCGGCCGCCACGGGTGTCGTAGAGGCCTTCGCCGATCGCAGCGTCGTCGGGGTCGAAACCCAGCCCGACGATGTGCACGGTTTCGCCGGCGAAGGTGACCGAGATCTCGGTGCCGGTGAGGTACTTCATGCCGTGCGCGCGGGCAGCGGCGGCGGCGCGGTGCTGGCCGCCGACCTCGTCGTGGTCGGTCAGGGCCCAGAGCTCGACGCCGTTGGCGGCGGCGCGTTCCGCCAGTGCCTCGGGTGTCAGCGTGCCGTCCGATACGACGGAATGGCAGTGCAGGTCGGCATTGAGGATGGAGGACACCGCACGAGTTTATTCTTTCTCGAAATTGCCTGCGGCGGCCCGCTTTTTCAGCGTTTCTTGCGGAACGCGAGCCAGGCTGCGACCGCGGTGAAACTCATCACGATCGCCACCACGATCCAGAAGCCATGCCGGTGGTCGGCCAGCGGGATGCCGCCGACGTTCATGCCGAACAGGCCGGCCAGGATGTTGATCGGCAAGGCCAGCACGGTCACGACGGTCAGCACGAACAGGCTGCGGTTGTTGTCCTCGTTGACATCGGCGGCGATTTCTTCCTGCAGCAGCTTGATGCGCTCCTGCAGTCCGACCATGTCGCGCAGCACCACCGAGAATTCCTCGGTCGAGCCGCGCAGCTCCAGCACATCGGGCTCGGCCATCCAGGCGGGCGGGCTCTGCAGCAGCCGGAACAGCGCCGCCGGCTCGGGCGCCAGCAGCCGCTGCAGCCGCACCAGCACCCGGCGCAGCTCGCCGAGCCGGGCCCGCTTGTGGTCGAGCCGGCCGGCCAGCAGCGCGTCCTCGATGTCGTCGATGCGCCCGGTCACGTCGCGCACGATCCTCACCAGCACGTCGGCCTGCACCCGCAGCAGGTGCTCGAGCAGCTCGGTGCTGGAACGCGGGGCGTCGCCGGCCTTGACCGCGGTGCGCAGTGCATCGACCGACCGCAGCGGCTGGGTGCGCGCGGTCACCACCAGCCGCGGGCCGACGCTGATCCACAGGGTCGAGATGTCGGAGGGCTCGAAGCTGAAATCGAAATGGACGTCGTTGATGACCGCGATCAGCGAGTCGTCGGCGCGCTCGATCCGGGTCGAGTGCAGGCCCTCCTTGAGGGTCTCGAAGAAGATGTCGGACAGGCCGGCGTGGCGCAGCAGCCAGCGTTCGGCCTGGGCATGGCTCAGGTTGAAATGCAGCCAGAGATAGGCGCCGGGGGCGGTGCCGGCCGCCAGCCAATCGGCTGCCTGTGCGGAATCGACTGCGCGCACCGGTTCCGGGGCGGCGGCATCGAACAGGTAGCCGCAGATCAGCCCGGCGTCGTCGCTGCCGTAGGCGCCAGCGATCGAGTTCATGGTGCGATGGGCATGGTCGGTGTCGCGGGATGCTGCCGGCGGCATGTGTCAGCCGTGTGACGGCGGCGGCGCGGTGTACTTTCTGTCACGAGACCGTCATCCGGCGGCCTCAGCATGGTGGCATTCCCCTTGCCATTCGAGTCGAACCATGACGCTGCCGAGTACGTTCAGTGACCCCGAGGACCTGGTGGCGCGCATCGCGCGTGACCTGGTGGACAGCTACGACGAGGAGATCGAACTCGAGCTCGAGGACCGCAGCCTCGACGAGCTGGAGACGGGCACGGTCACCGACAAGGCGGGGCGCCAGGCCTACTTCAAGGAGCTGTTCCGGCTCCAGGGCGAGCTGGTCAAGCTGCAGGACTGGGTCCAGCACAGCCGGCAGAAGGTCGTGATCCTGTTCGAAGGGCGCGATGCCGCGGGCAAGGGCGGCGTCATCAAGCGGATCACCCAGCGGCTCAATCCGCGCGTGGTGCGCGTTGCGGCCCTGCCGGCGCCGAACGACCGCGAGCGTACCCAGTGGTACTTCCAGCGCTACGTGGCGCACCTGCCGGCGGCCGGCGAGATGGTGCTGTTCGACCGCAGCTGGTACAACCGCGCCGGCGTCGAACGGGTGATGGGTTTCTGCTCCGACGAGGAGTACGAGGAATTCTTCCGCACCGTGCCCGACTTCGAGCGGATGCTGGTGCGCTCGGGCATCAAGCTGATCAAGTACTGGTTCTCGATCACCGACGAGGAGCAGCACATGCGTTTCCTCGGCCGTATCCACGACCCGTTGAAGCAGTGGAAGCTGAGCCCGATGGACCTCGAATCTCGCCGCCGCTGGGAGGAATACACCAAGGCCAAGGAGACGATGCTGGACCGCACCCACATCCCCGAGGCGCCCTGGTGGGTGGTGCAGGCGGTCGACAAGAAGAAGGCGCGCCTGAACTGCATCAGCCACCTGCTGGGCCAGCTGCCCTACCACGAGGTGGCGCACCCGCCGGTGGCGCTGCCGGCGCGGGTCCGGAACGCCGACTACCTGCGCCACCCCGTGCCTGCCAGCATGTATGTGCCCGAGCGGTACTGAAATGAAACACCCCCCGAAGCGCCTGCGGCGCTTCCCCCCTCAAGGGGGGCGATACCGGCGGCCCGGCAAAGCCGGTTCCGCGGTATCCCTGGCATTTGGCTGCGCCGGTTCCATGCGTCGCGGGTCACGCGATCACGTGGTGGGGCACTGATTGACGGCGCGCTCCCCGGGCCGGCCGATGGTCGGGTAGCTGGCCGGGGACGAAGCTGCTACCGTGTTCGCAACGATGCACGCCAGCCCGCCGCCGCCATGTCCCCCCGTTCGCCCTCTGCGCTGACCCGTGCCTACAAGCGCGGCCTGAACGCGCTCACCAAGGCGACGCTGGGCAGCGGCAAGCGGATCGCCCAGCGGGTCCGGAGCGTCGCGGTGGAGCAGCTCAAGCCGCCGCCGGGGCGTGGCGACTGGATCGCCGGCGCCGCGCTGGGACCGGCCGGGGCGCGGCGCTACCACCTCTATCGCCCGCCCGCACTGGCGCTGGAGCCGGGCGAGCAGCTGCCCCTGATGGTCATGCTGCACGGCTGCGCCCAGACCGGCCGCGATTTCGCGATCGCCACCCGCATGAACCGGGTCGCCGACCGCGAACGCTTCCTGGTTCTCTATCCCGAGCAGGACCGCCTGGCCAATGCGCAGGGCTGCTGGAACTGGTACGACCGTCGTTCCGGCAAGGCCGATGCCGAGGCCGCCACCCTGATGGCCGCGATCGACCAGGTGCTGCTGCTGTATCCGGCCAATCGCGAGCGGGTGGCGATCGCCGGGATGTCCGCCGGCGCCAGCATGGCGGCCCTGCTGGCCACCCGCTATCCGGCGCGCTTCAAGGCGGTTGCCATGCATTCGGGCGTGGCGCCCGGCGCGGCCAAGTCGCCCGCCACCGCGCTGGGTGCCATGCGCGGCCAGCATGTGCCGCCGATGCCGGCCACCGCGGTCGGCAAGGCGATGGGCGCGGCAGCGGTATTCACCACGCTGCCGCCGCTGCTGATCCTGCACGGCGACGCCGACAGCGTGGTCGCTCCGAGCAACGCCGGCAGCAGCGCGGAGGTCTGGGCGGTCGCCACCGGCGGCCGGCCCGGGGCGGTGCGGGCGATGCAGCGCGGCAAGCGCCATCCGATGCGCGTCACCGACTTCCACCGTGGCAGCCGGACGATGGTCACGCTGTGCGAGATTGCCAGCCTGGGCCATGCATGGAGCGGCGGAGCGTCGAGCATGCGCTTCACCGACGCCGCCGGACCCGATGCCTCGAAGCTGGTGTGGGCCTTCGTGGCCCGCCAGTTCCGGCGTGCCGCGCCGCGAACCTAGGGTCGACCTGCCTGGAGCCGCCGATGCCGTCCATCCCCTATGACGCCAGCCGGACCGCGCTCTACACGCCCGAGCGGCAGCCGACGCTGTTCGAGGCCGGATGCAGCTACACGCCCGCGCAGTGGGCGGTCGAGGCTGCGCGGCTGGCCTACTATCGGGCGGAGGAATCCGAGGCCGAAATGCGGCGGCTGACCGAGGCGCTGGCCTGCGCGGGTTTCGGCGCACCGGCCTTGTTTCGTGACGATGCCACCTTCGCCTTCGGCAGCCTCAACGCGGACGGCAGCGCGCTGATCGCTTTCCGCGGCACCCAGCCCGACGAGATTCGCCACCTGGCAACCAACCTCCAGGCGCAACAGGTCGACTGGAGCGAAAGCGGCGGCCGCGTGCATGCCGGATTTGCCGAGGCGGCGCGATCGGTGCTGCCGCAGGTCAACGATTGGCTGGGCAGCGCGGCGGGCCAGCACAACCGTCTGATCCTTGCCGGGCACAGCCTGGGTGCCGCGCTTGCCACGCTGGCCGCCACCGTCCTGCAGCCGGCCCTGCTGGTCACGCTCGGCTCGCCGCGCGTCGGCGACGCGGTTTTCGTCTCGGCCCTGAGCGAGCTGCGCGTGATGCGCGTCGTCGACGGCTGCGACGTCGTGACGCAACTGCCGCCGGCGCTGTCCTTCTACGCGCACGCCGGGGCGGTCAGCTACATCCGCTGCATCGACGGCCTCTGCGTGGAGGATCCGAGCCCGTCGGAGATCGAGGCCGACCGCATCCAGGGCCGGGCGCGGTACGCGGCGGAGCACGCATGGCGGCCGGGCTCGGTGCTGCTGCGGGAGTTGGCGGACCATGCGCCGATCAATTACGCGAGAGCGTTCTTTTAGCTCGCCCCCAGGTTGGGCTCACTTCGTGTAGCCCGCCTCGAGTCGCTGCCAGAGGCAGCGGCTCTTCGGAGCCGTCCAAGCCTGCGCAGGCAGGCTTGGAGCCGCGGCTCCTCAGCCCCCTACCGGGGGCAACACCTGAGGCCCGGCGAAGCCGGTTCCTCGGTGTTTCACGAAGGGGCCTGGCGTTGCCGGCCTTGAAACGTCGCCCCGCGTACGCCACTGGGCGTATTTTCGCGGCGGCGCCCCGTCCGCAGACTCCTCTTCATCGTTCCAACCCAACCAGGAGAAGGTAGTCACCATGCAACGTCGATTCACACTCAAGGCGATGACCGCCGCCGTCGCTCTCGCCAGCCTGTCCGCGGTGCCTGCCTTCGCGCAGGACACCATCAAGGTCGGCGTCCTGCATTCGCTGTCGGGCACGATGGCGATCTCCGAGACCGTGTTGAAGGACACGGTGCTGATGGCCATCGACGACATCAACTCGAAGGGCGGCGTGCTGGGCAAGAAGCTCGAGCCCGTGGTGGTCGACCCGGCCTCCAACTGGCCGCTGTTCGCTGAAAAGACCAAGCAGCTGCTCGGCCAGGACAAGGTCGCGGTGATCTTCGGCTGCTGGACCTCGGTCTCGCGCAAGTCGGTGCTGCCGGTGGTGGAGGAAATGAACGGCTTGCTGTTCTATCCCGTGCAGTACGAGGGCGAAGAGCTCAGCAAGAACGTCTTCTACACCGGCGCCGCGCCCAACCAGCAGGCGATTCCGGCGGTCGACTACCTGATGAGCAAGGAAGGCGGCGGCGCCAAGCGCTGGGTCCTGCTGGGCACCGACTACGTCTACCCGCGCACCACCAACAAGATCCTGCGCGCCTACCTCAAGAGCAAGGGCGTGAAGGACAGCGACATCGACGAAAAGTACACGCCCTTCGGCCACAGCGACTACCAGACCATCGTCGCCGACATCAAGAAGTTCTCGGCCGGCGGCAAGACCGCTGTGGTCTCGACCATCAACGGCGACTCCAACGTGCCCTTCTACAAGGAACTCGGCAATGCCGGCCTGAAGGCCAAGGACGTGCCGGTGGTCGCCTTCTCGGTCGGCGAGGAAGAGCTGCGCGGCGTCGACACCAAGCCGCTCGTGGGCCACCTGGCTGCCTGGAACTACTTCATGAGCATCAAGAACCCGACCAACACGGCGTTCATCAAGCAATGGAGCGACTACGCCAAGGCCAAGAACATTGCCGGCCACAAGGACAAGCCGCTGACCAACGACCCGATGGAAGCCACCTGGATCGGCATCCACATGTGGAAGCAGGCGGTCGAGAAGGCCAAGAGCACCGACACCGACAAGGTGATCGCGGCGATGGCCGGCCAGACCTTCACCGCGCCCTCGGGCATCGTCTCGAAGATGGACGAGAAGAACCACCACCTGCACAAGAGCGTGTTCATCGGCGAGATCAAGGCCGACGGCCAGTTCAACGTGGTGTGGAAGACGCCRGGCCCGGTCAAGGCCAAGCCGTGGAGCCCGTACATCGAAGGCAACGACAAGAAGCCGGACTATCCGTCCGGAAAATCGATGTAGCTGGCCCACCCCCGAATCCCGCTCACTTCGTGTAGCGGGCTCCCCCTCGAGGGGGCAACACCAGCGGCCCGGCGAAGCCGGTTCCGCGGTGTTTCTGGAACAGAGAAGAGAACGCCGCCTTTCATACCTATGCGCTTCATTCACTCCTGTGCGGCGGCGTTCTTGCTGCTCCTGGCTCTTCCCGGTCACGCGCTGACCGGCGAGGAGGCCAAGGCGATCGCGTCGGGCGAGTCGGAGGCCCGCATCGCGGCGCTCAACCAGGCCGTCGTCACGGCCGACGACAAGACCGCCGCCTTCATCCAGGCGATGGCGGACGACGCCGTCAAGTTCACGGCCGACAAGGTCTTCGTCATCAAGGACGACAAGGCCTACGACCCGATCACAGGCGCCGAGCAGAAGCTGCCCGAGGACGCCGAGGACGTGGTCAACAACAACATGATGCGCGGCGCGCTCGACGCCGCGCAGGCCGCGCTCAAGCTCACGAGCAAGGACGACGCGGTGCGCTCCGAGGCCGCCCTGGCACTGTTCAAGGAGCCCGACGAGTCGCGCCTGCCGATGGTCGAGAAGGCGCTGGCCGCCGAGAACAACCCCAAGATCAAGGCGCAGCTCGAGCTGGTGCGCGCCGCCAGTCTGCTCACGAGCACCGACAAGGGCAAGCGGCTGGCCGCCGCCAAGGACCTGGGCGCCAGCCGCAGCCCCGAGACCAAGCTGCTGCTCAACCAGCGGCTGGCCGACGAGACCGAGGCCGATGTCAAGGCGGCCATCGTGGCGTCGATCAGCAGCATCGACGGCTCGCTGGTCTGGGGCGACCGCATCAACGCGATCTTCAGCGGCATCAGCCTGGGTTCGGTGCTCCTGCTGGCCGCGCTCGGCCTGGCGATCACCTACGGGCTGATGGGCGTCATCAACATGGCGCACGGCGAGCTGATGATGATCGGCGCCTACGCCACCTACGTGATGCAGGGCATCTTCCAGCGCTACTTTCCGGAGTCGGCCTTCGGCTGGTACCTGGTGGCGGCGATCCCGGTGGCCTTCCTGGCGTCGGCGCTGGTCGGCGCGGTGCTCGAGCGCGGCGTGATCCGCTTCCTGTACGGCCGGCCGCTCGAGACGCTGCTGGCCACCTGGGGCATCTCGCTGATGCTGCAGCAGCTGGTGCGCTCGCTCTTCGGCGCCCAGAACGTCGGCGTCGAGAACCCGTCGTGGATGAGCGGCGGCCTGACCCTGCTGAGCAATGTCGTGCTGCCCTGGAACCGCATCTGCATCATCATCTTCGCCGTGCTGGTGCTGCTCGCCATGGGCTGGCTGATCGGCCGCACGCGGCTCGGCCTGTTCGTTCGCGGCGTCACGCAGAACCGCCCGATCGCCTCGTGCATGGGCGTGAACACCGCGCGCATCGACACCTACGCCTTTGCGCTCGGCTCCGGCATCGCCGGCCTGGCGGGCTGCGCGCTCTCGCAGATCGGCAATGTCGGCCCCGACCTCGGCCAGAGCTACATCGTCGACTCGTTCATGGTGGTCGTGATGGGCGGCGTCGGCCAGCTCGCCGGCACAGTGTATGCCGCCATGGGCCTGGGCATCCTGAACAAGTTCATCGAAGGCTGGGCCGGCGCGGTGCTCGCGAAGATCGCGGTGCTGGTCTTCATCATCATCTTCATCCAGAAGCGTCCGCAAGGCATCTTCGCGATGAAAGGCCGGAGCGCGGAAGCCTAGGCGAGCTCACTTCATGTCTTCCAACAAACTTCCCTCCAAAGGCCCTCTGCTCAGCGGCAAGGGCTGGACCGTCTTCTTCGTCGCGCTGATCGTGGTCTGTGCAGTGGCGCCGGTGCTCAACATCATGGTGCCCACGGGCAGCGCACTGCACATGAGCGACTACGCGGTGGCGCTGGTCGGCAAGATCATGTGCTACGCCATCTGCGCGCTCGCGATGGACCTGATCTGGGGCTACACCGGCATCCTGTCGCTGGGCCACGGCCTGTTCTTCGCGCTCGGCGGCTACATGATGGGCATGTACCTGATGCGCCAGATCGGCCGCGACGGCAACTACAAGAGCGACCTGCCGGACTTCATGGTGTTCCTCGACTGGAAGACGCTGCCCTGGCACTGGAGCTTCAGCGACAGCTTCATCGCCACACTGGTCCTGATCGTCGCGGTGCCGGGCCTGATCGCCTTCGTGTTCGGCTTCTTCGCCTTCCGTTCGCGCATCAAGGGCGTGTACTTCTCGATCATCACGCAGGCCATGACCTTCGCCGCGATGCTGCTGTTCTTCCGCAACGAGACCGGCTTCGGCGGCAACAACGGCTTCACCGACTTCAAGCGCATCCTGGGCATCCCGATCCAGACGCAGGAAATGCGCATGACCCTGTTCGCGCTGACCGGCCTCACCTTGCTGGGCTTCTTCCTGTTCTCGAAGTGGCTGATCGGCAGCAAGTTCGGCCGCGTGCTGCAGGCGATTCGCGATGCCGAGACGCGCGTGATGTTCTCGGGCTACAACCCGCTCGGCTACAAGCTCACGATCTGGGTCATCTCGGCCATCATGTGCGGCGTGGCCGGTGCGCTCTACGTGCCGCAGGTCGGCATCATCAACCCGGGCGAGATGAGCGCCGCCAACTCGATCGAGATCGCGATCTGGGCCGCGGTCGGCGGCCGGGCGACGCTGATCGGGCCGATCATCGGCGCCTTCATCGTCAATGGCGCGAAGAGCTGGCTGACGGTGGCCTATCCCGAATACTGGCTGTACTTCCTGGGCGCGCTGTTCATCGCCGTGACCTTGTTCCTGCCCGACGGCATCGTCGGGTTGGTGAAGAAATGGAAGTCCAGGGTCAAGGCGCCGAGCGAAGGCCGGCGCGAGGCGCAGCGCGCGGTGGCGGCGGAGCAGGGCGTCGAGCCTTCGGCCTTGGTGCCGCTGGCGGTCGAAGCCAAGGGAGCGCGCGCATGACGCCCGACCTGATGGAAGCCGGCGCCGAGCGCATCGCCCGCCACGGCGGCATGGTCGGCCACGCCTTGCAGACCGAATCAGGCGGGCGCGCGGCGGGCTATGGCCGGCATGCGACCGGCGAAGTGGACGTCACGCACGGCCGCATCCTCTACCTCGAAGACGTCAGCGTGAGCTTCGACGGCTTCAAGGCGATCAACAAGCTCTCGCTCGACATCGCGCCGGGCGAGCTGCGCTGCATCATCGGGCCCAACGGCGCGGGCAAGACGACGATGATGGACATCATCACCGGCAAGACCCGGCCCGACGAGGGCACGGTGTTCTTCGGCAGCACCATCGACCTGCTGCGCCACAAGGAGGCCGAGATCGCCCAGCTCGGCATCGGCCGCAAGTTCCAGAAGCCGACCGTCTTCGAGCACCTGACCGTGTTCGAGAATCTCGAGCTCGCGCTCAAGACCGACAAGGGCGTCAAGGCCTCGATGCTGTTCAGGCTCGATTCGGCGCAGTCCGACCGGCTGGCCGAGGTGCTGCACACGATCCATCTCGAAGACAGCGTGCTGCGGCTGGCAGGCAACCTGAGCCACGGCCAGAAGCAGTGGCTGGAAATCGGCATGCTGCTGATGCAGGACCCCAAGCTGCTTCTGCTCGACGAGCCGGTGGCGGGCATGACGGACGAGGAGACGGCGCGCACCGCCGAGCTGTTCCTGAGCTTGAAGGGCAAGCACTCGCTGATGGTGGTCGAGCACGACATGAGTTTCATCCGGACGATCTCGGAGATCGTCACGGTGCTGTGCGACGGCTCGGTGCTGGCGCAGGGCACGCTCGATGAAGTGCAGGCGGACGAGCGGGTGATCGAGGTCTACCTGGGCAGATAGAAGCACACCCCCAGGCTTGCCCACTTCGTGTGGCCGCACACCCCCTTGCAGGGGGCGATGCCAGCAGCCCGGCAAAGCCGGTTCTGCGGCATCCCCGGTGTGGGATGACGGCGGCGCTCGAGGTCATTGAGAGAGGAAAGGAAAACATGCTCAGCGTCAAGAACATCCACCAGTACTACGGCGGCTCGCACATCCTGCGCGATGTCAGTTTCGAGGCCCGGCTCGGCAAGGTCACCGTGCTGCTGGGCCGCAACGGCGTCGGCAAGACCACGCTGCTCAAGTCGCTGATGGGCCTGGTGCCGATCAAGAGCGGCAGCATCGAATTCGACGGCACGCCGATCCAGAAGAAGACGCCCTACGAGCGGGCCCGCGCCGGCATGGGCTTCGTGCCGCAGGGCCGGGAGATCTTCGCGCGCCTGACGGTCGAAGAGAACCTGCGCATGGGCCTGGCCTACAAGTCGGGCGCAACGCCGATTCCGCCCGAACTCTACGAGTTGTTCCCGGTGCTGAAGCAGATGCTGAACCGGCGCGGCGGCGACCTGTCGGGCGGCCAGCAGCAGCAGCTGGCGATCGCGCGCGCCCTGGCGCCCAAGCCGAAGCTGCTGATCCTCGACGAGCCGACCGAAGGCATCCAGCCCAGCATCATCAAGGACATCGGCCGCGTGATCCGCATGCTGGCCGACCGCGGCGACATGGCGATCGTGCTGTGCGAGCAGTACTACGACTTCGCCCAGGAGCTGGCCGACGACTACCTGGTGATGGAGCGCGGCGAGGTCATCGCGCGCGGCCCGGGCAAGGACATGGAAGCCAACGGGGTGCGCCAGCTGGTGGCGATCTGATCAGGGCGGCGCCGCCGTGGCCATCCGCTGGCTGGCCTGGTCCGCGAAGGCCTTCAGCTCTGCCGCGTTGAGGTCCGAGACCGCCCAGGCCTGCATGCCGGCCCGGGTCCAGTGCGCGAGGTTGTAGCCGCGCTTGACGAGCAGCTGCGGGTCCTGCGGCTTTGCCTCGGGTGCGGGCCACACGAACAGGTTGATCACGTGCGGGCCCGAGCGGTAGACCAGCGCCGCGACCGCGTGCCCATCGACGTAGTCGAGGCGGCCGCCGGCCAGCGGCATGCCTTCGGCCGCGAGATCGATCACCGGCGGCGAGAAGTCGAGCTTGCCGGCGAACCAGGGCTTGACCGTGTGCTGGTCGGTGGAGGCCACGTCGGCCAGGTGCGAGCCCATCAGCGAGCGCACGTGGCTGTCGGTGACGGCGTCGCCGGTCGCATCCTGCATCGGCGCCACCAGCAGCGCGAGCGCCAGGCCCCAGGCGGTGGCTGCGCCGGCGCCGAACAGTGCGATGGCCTGCAGCCAGCGAGACGGTGCCGGCGGGCGTGGCGGGCGAAGGGAGGGCGCCTGCAGGCCCTGCAGATCGGCGCGGATGCGTTCGGCCAGCGCCGCGGACGGCGTGTGCCGAACGCCCTCGCGCCGGATCAGCGCACCCAGTTCGTCGTCTTCAGTGGCTTGCATCACGCTTTCCTTCCCTGGGTTCCTGCGGGGCCTCCGCCCGCAGCGCGCTGCGCAGCAAGGCGCGCGCGCGCGACAAGCGCGACATCACCGTGCCGATCGGAACGCCGGCGATGCGCGCGATGTCTTCATACGACATCTCCTCCAGCTCGCGCAGCACGATGACCTCCCGGAACGGCGGCGCCAGCGCCTCGATCGCGGCGTTCACGCGCTGGCCGCGTGCCTGCCGTTCCCAGGCCACGGCCGGGTCGCCGAAGCCCGCGGCGCCTTCGCTGCCGCCGACGCTGTCGCGCAGCTCGTCGAACTCGACCTGGTCGGCCAGGTGGCGGTGCTGGCGCATCCAGTCGTAGCAGGCGTTGCGCACGATGCCCAGCAGCCAGGGGCGGGCCGCGTCGCCGCGCAGGTCGTCGAAGAAGCGGAAAGCGCGCAGATAGGCCTCCTGCACCGCGTCCTCGGCCTGCCGGTCGTCGCGCAGCAGCCAGCGCGCGAGGTTGTACGCGGCAGGCAGGTGCGGCAGGGCCGCGGCTTCGAATCGGCGGGTGCGTTCGTTCAACGGGTTCCTTCCCGTGCTTGACGGTGCGGGGTCGATTTTTATTCCGCGCTTCGGGAATAGCCAGGGCGCCGGCGCCGTCATGCCTGTTGCCGATTCTGTTCCTTTCCCCTCTGTTCAGGAGTCCTTCCATGAAGCTGCATTCGATTCTTCCGACCGCATTGGCGGCGCTGCTGCTGGCCAACCCCGCCTTCGCCGCCGGTGCCAAGGCCTACGTGGGCAATTTCAAGGACAACACGGTCAGCGTGATCGACACCGATTCGCAACAGCTGATCGCGACGGTGCCGGTGGCCGCGGGCCCCGACGGCATCGCGGTCGGCCGCAACGACCGCCAGGTCTTCGTGAGCGGCGCCAGTGTCTCCAGCCTCAGCGTGATCGACACGGCCAGCGACCGCATCGTCGACACGGTCGAGGTCGGCAAGGGGCCGCAGGGCCTGGCCATCTCGCCCGATGGCCGCTGGCTGCTGGTGGCCGTGAACGGCGAGGACCGGGTCGCCTTCGTCGATGCCGCCACGCATGCGGTCGCGGCGACGGTGCCGGTGCCCAAGCCGCACACGCTGACGGTCAGTCCCGACGGCAGGAAGGCCTATGTGTCCTCGCAGGCACCCGGCAACTTCGCGCTGGTGGTGATCGATCTGGCGACGCGCAAGGTGGCCGCGAGCGTGCCGCTCGAGAAGACCCCGCGCGACCTCGAACTCGGCCCCGACGGCAAGACGCTCTACGTGACCTTGGCCGGGGTCAGCGCGGTGCAGGTGTTCGACACGGCATCGAACAAGCTGCTGACGCAGATCCCGACCGGCGTCTCGCCGCACGTGGCGCATCTGTTCGCGGGTGCCCGCGCCGGCGTGGTGGTGGTGCAGGGGCCGGGCGAGCTGCTGCTGTTCGATCCGGCGACGCAGGCGCCGACCGGCAGCATCGCGGTCGGCAAGCAGCCGCACTGGGTCGATGTGCTGCCCGGCGGCAAGAAGGTGCTGGTGACCAACGAGGGATCGAACGACGTCAGCCTGGTCGATCTTGCGGGCGGGCCGGTGGTCACCATCCCGGTGGGCAATGCGCCGCGCAAGGTGGCGGTCCAGCATCGGGCCGCCGGAAGCGGTGCGAAGGTCTCGATCAACAACTTCGCCTTCGGGCCGGCGCAGCTCGCGATCAACGCCGGCGACAGCGTGACCTGGACCAACGACGACGGCGCGCCGCACGGCCTGGCCTTCAACGACGGCGCGCCCGGCACGTCGCAGATGCTGCCGGGCCAGAGCTTCAGCCGCGTCTTCGCGAAGGCCGGCGTGGTCGACTATGTCTGCTCGGTGCACCCGTACATGATGGCGCGGGTGACGGTGCAGGCGCAGTAGCGGCCGGCGAGTCAGTGCTGGAGGATCTTCGACAGGAACTGCTGCGCCCGGTCCGAGCGCGCCGCGGGGTTGCCGAAGAATTCCTCCTTCGCGCAGTCCTCGACGATGCTGCCGCGGTCCATGAAGATCACGCGGTGGGCGACCTTGCGCGCGAAGCCCATCTCGTGCGTGACGCACATCATGGTCATGCCCTCGCGCGCCAGCTGCACCATCACGTCGAGCACCTCGTTGACCATCTCGGGGTCGAGCGCCGAGGTGGGCTCGTCGAACAGCATCGCGATCGGGTCCATCGCCAGGGCGCGGGCGATCGCCACGCGCTGCTGCTGGCCGCCCGAAAGCTGCGACGGGTACTTGTGCGAATGGGCCTTCATGCCGACCCGTTCGAGCAGCGCCAGCGAGCGGGTGCGCGCCTCGCTGGCCGAACGCTTGAGCACCTTGACCTGCGCGATCGACAGGTTCTGCTCGATCGACAGGTGCGCAAACAGCTCGAAGTGCTGGAACACCATGCCGACCCGCGAGCGCAGCCGGTTGAGGTTGATCTTCGGATCGCCGACCGAGACGCCGTCGACCGTGATCGTGCCCCTCTGGAAGGGCTCCAGCGCGTTCACGCACTTGATCAGCGTGGACTTGCCCGAGCCCGAGGGCCCGCAGACCACCACGACCTCGCCCTTCTCGACGCGCGTCGTGCAGTCGGTCAGCACCTGGAAGCTGCCGTACCACTTGCTCACTTGACTGATTTCGATCATCGGCTTTCCTCGGGCGGGGTCAGGAGTTGCAGGAGCGTGTTGGCGACCACGACCGTCGCCTTGCGCAGTTCATCGAGCGGCACGCGCTCGTCGGCACGGTGGCCGTTGGCCTCGAGCAGCGACTCGGGACCGGCGCCGTACATGACGGTCGGAATACCGGCTTCGCTGTAGAGGCGCGCATCGGTGTAGAGCGGCACGCCGATCGGCGTCACCGGCTTGCCCATCACGGCGCTGGCCTCCCGGCACATCAATTCGGCAAAGGCCTGCGCGCCGGGTGCGGGCGCGAACGGCCGGGCCAGCAGGATCTGGCGGATCTCGACGGCGATGCCGGGCAGGGCGCGGCAGGCGTCCTCGATGACCCGGCGCAGCTCGGCCTCGACCGCCTCGGGCACTTCCTCGGGCACGATGCGGCGGTCGATCCGCAGGGTCAGCGTGTCGGCCACCACGTTGGTGTTGATGCCGCCCTCGATCAAGCCGACGACCATCGTCGGGTGCGTGATGCCGGGGGTCTGCGAGGGCCGTTGCGCCAGCCCGTCGCGATAGCGGTACAGCGCCGGCAGCAGGGTCGCCGCGGCTTCGATCGCATCGGCGCCGGTGTCGGGCCGCGCCGCATGCGCCGACTTGCCGCGCAGCGTCACTTCGAGGTGCAGGCAGCCGTTGTGCGCGACCACGACGTGGTGCGAGAAAGCGGCCGAGATCACGTAGTCGGGGCGGCTCAGGCCCTGGGAAAGGAGCCATCCGGGGCCGGTCATGCCGCCGGTCTCCTCGTCGTAGGTCAGGTGCAGCTCGACCGTGCCGGCCAGCGGCGCGCCGGTCGAGCGCAATGCCTTGAGCGCGCGCAGTGCGAAGCCGTAGGTCGTGAAGTCGGACTTCGAGACCGCGGCGCCGCGGCCGTACAGCCAGCCGTCGCGCACCTCGCCGCCGTAGGGCGAGCTGCTCCAGCCCGAGCCGGGCGGGACGACGTCGCCGTGCGCATTGAGGGCGATCACCGGTCCGTCGCCGAAGCGCTCGCGCACGATCAGGTTGGTGACGCTTTGCATGCCGTGCTGTTGCGCGAAGTCGGCTGGCACCGGATGGCGCTCGACCGCCAGGTCCATGGCCTCGAGCAGCCGGGCCGTGAGTTCGGCGTGCGCTGCGCAGTCGCCGGGCGGGTTGTCGGACGGGCATTGCACCAGCCGTGCAAGCGTCTCGACCTGCTCGTCGAAATGGGCGTCGATGAATTGGCGCAGCGTGTCGCGCGCGGAAGAGGTGTCTGTCATGTGAATCAAAGAAATCGGTCGATGCGGAAAGGCGTGATGTCGATGTCGGTCCGGCCGCGCACGATCAGGTCGGCGACCAGACTCGCGGTGACCGGCGCCAGCGTGTAGCCGTTCGAGGTCACGGCGTTGTAGAAGCCCGGCAGGCCGGGCACCTCGCCGATGATCGGCGCGCCGTCGATGTTGACGTTCATGCCGGCCCAGCAGCGCACCATGTGCAGCCCGCTGACGGCCGGCAGGACCTGCCGGGCGACCCACAGGCCGCCCTCGATGCTGGCGCGCTCGGCGCGGTTCAGGCGCATGCCCTCGTGGAAGGCGGCGGTCCAGCCGCCGCCGATGATCAGGCCGCCGGTCGCGGCCTGCTTGAGGCTCAGGTGGCGGTCGGCGTGCGCGATCAGGTGGTTGACCAGCGGCGGCGCCGGCTCGGTGACGATCATCTGCAGCGGCGCACCCTTGACCGGGATCTTCACGCCGAGCATGTGGCCGACCGTGCTCGACCAGGCGCCGCTGGCGTTGACCACGCGGCCGGCGTGGAGGGTGCCGCGCGAGGTGTGGACCACGAAGCCGCCGCCGTCGCCGGGCCGGCGCTCGATGTCGCTCACGTTGCAGCCGCGCAGGAAGCGCGCGCCCTGCTGCTGCGCGCGCGAGGCCACGGCATAGGTCGCGCGCAGCGGATTGATCTTGCCTTCCATCGGGCACAGTTCGGCACCCAGCAGTTGTTCCGACAGCGCCGGCGAGAGCCGGCGCAGTTCGCTGCCGTCGATCACCTGGGCGTCGATCCCATGGCTGCGTTCGAGCGCGGCCTTGGCCTCGATGAAGCGCATGCCGGCCTCGCTGTCGGCCACCATCAGGCCGCCGGTGATCTTGATCTCGAGGTCTTCTGCGCAGTCGGCTTCGATCTCCTGCCAGAGCCGCACCGACATCGGTCCGAGCGGCAGCGTGGCCGCGGCCGGGCCGCCGCCTTCCTGGGCCTTGGCACCGAAATCGAAGGACAGCAGCTGGACGTGCAGGCTGCCCGCGTTGGCGCCCGAGGCTTGCAGGTTGATGTCGTCGCGGTCGACCACCGTGACGTCCTGGCCGGCCTTCGAGAGGTAGTAGGCGAGGCAGGCGCCGAGCACGCCGGCACCGATCACCAGCACGTCGGTGCGGACCGTGTCGAAGGGCGCGTGTTCGACCGGGCGCGCGAGGTTGGGCGTGATGGCGGGCTTGTGGCCGCCCCACTCGGGCTTCTCGAAGCCGAGCGCGCCGGCCGGCACCGGCTTGGCCGGCGGCCGCGGCGCGAAGTACTGCTCGACCTCGGGCGGACGCCCGGTCATCTCGCTGACCAGCCTGGCGGCGGTGACTGCGCAGTAGCGGCCCTGGCAGCGGCCCATGCCGAGCCGCGTGTTGCGCTTGAGCGCGGCCAGCGTGTCGCGGCCGGCGCGGATCTGCTCGCGCACCGAGCCGAAGCTGATCTCCTCGCAGCGGCACAGCAGCGTGTCATCGCTGATGGAAGCCAGCGTGACGGGTGGGGCTTCATACAGCGACCACAGCGCCTGCTGGAAGCACTCGGCCTGGCGCAACTGGCCCTGTGCCTTGAACGGTTCCGACGCCAGCAGGCCGAGGTTGCGCGCCGCCGCCACGCCGGCCAGCGTGCCGCGCGCCAGGGCGACGCGCGAGCCACCCAGGTCGGCGCCATCGCCGACCACGAAGACGCCCGGCAGGCTGGTCGCGCCGTCGGTGCCGGTCACGGTCGCGAGATAGCCCAGGTGCCTGTCGGCCACGCGGTGCTCGCAGCCCAGCATCCGCGCCAGTTCGGTCGAGGGGATGAAGCCGTAGCCGAGGCACAGCGTGTCGGCTTCGAAGCGCAGCGCCGGGGCGGGCGTGGCGCGGCCTTGGGCGTCGAGTCGCGCGGCCTGCACGGCCTGCAACTCGCCGGCGCCCTCGGCGGCGACCACCGCGTGGCCCCAGAGTACGGGCACCTTGTGGGCGCGCAGCTGCCGCATGTAGCCCCAGCCCTGGCGCAGCAGGTCGGGTGCGGTGCGCGCAGCCGTCAGCAGCTGGCGCCAGTCGCGCGCGGACGGGCGGGCCGCCGATTCGAGCACCGCGACGACCTGGGCCCCGCCGGCGAGCAGCTCCGCGGCCAACTGAAGATTCAACGGCCCGTTGCCGGCGATCAGCACGCGCCGGCCCGGCGCCACGCGGTAGGCCCGCGCCAGCGTCTGGGCGGCGCCGGTGGTCATTACGCCGGGCAGCGTCCAGCCCGGGAAGGGCACCGGCCGCTCGTAGGCGCCGGGCGCGATCACCAGCTGCCGGCAATGGATGTTTGTGGCCCGTCCGTCGATCAGTGCACTGACTTCGCGGGGAGAAAAGGCGGCCCAGACCTGCGCACCCTGCCGCACCGCCACGCCCGCGGCGAGCACCTCGCGTTCCAGCGCGAGGCCGTCCGCGAACTGCCGGTCGGATGGCGTTGGCGCCTGGTGCGACGGTGCCAGCGGCTTGTAGAACTGGCCGCCGGACTGCAGCCGCTCGTCGAGCACCAGCACCCGCGCACCCGCACGGCGGGCCGCAAGCGCCGCCGAGAGGCCGGCCGGGCCGGCGCCGACCACCAGCACGTCGACCTCGCGCTGCAACGGCTCGGCCCCGGCATCGGGCGCGAGGGGCTTCAGCGGGTCCGCGGGCGTGCCCGCCGGCATCGTCGAACGGATCTGCTGGCCGTCCGCCGCTTTCGTCAGGCAGGCGCGCTGGCTGGCCTGGCCGTCGATCGTCACGAGGCAGTCGAAGCAGGCGCCCATGCCGCAGTAAAGGCCGCGTCGCCCGCCGTCGCGGGTGTGCCGCATCTGGCGGATGTGGCTGGCCGCGAGCGCGGCGGCCACCGTCTCGCCTTCGATGCCGTCGACGGCTTGGCCGTCGTACCAGAAGCGGATCGGGCGTCCGCCGGCGGTGATGGAGGAATGGGTCAGTCGGGCGCTCATGAAAACGGGTGTGAAGCAAAAAACCACTTTGACGCGGTTCAATGTATACGTATACTAACCGTATACAAATACTTCGTCACCCGAATTTTTCACCGAGGACTGGCAATGACAGCGTTCCGAGGCACCTATACGGTGCTCATCACCCCCATGACCGCCGACGGAAAGCACGTGGACGTGCCGGCCCTGAAGAAGCTGGTCGACTGGCAGATCGAGGAGGGCATCCACGGGCTGATTCCCCTGGGCAGCACCGGAGAATTCCTGTCGTTGACACCCGATGAGCGGCAGCTGGTGATCGAAACCTGTGTGCAGACGGCAGCAAAACGCGTGCCCGTGCTGATCGGCACCGGCGCCGAGTGGACCGACGAGTGCGTGCGGCTGAGCCGTGAGGCCGAGACCATGGGCGCCGACGGCGTCATGATCATTCCGCCGTTCTACAGCACGCCTACCGACGACGAACTGTTCGCGCACTACCGCAAGGTCGGCGAAGCGATCAACGTGCCGATCATGGTCTACAACAACCCGGCGACGGCCAATGTCGACCTCAAGCCCGAGCTGGTGGCGCGGCTGTCGCGCATCGACAACTGCAAGTACATCAAGGAGTCGACCCTCGAGGTGACGCGGGTGCGCGACATCATCGAGCTCTGCGGCGACCGCATGACCGTGTTCGCGGGCATCCTGGGCTACGAGTCCTTCTGGCTCGGTGCGCAGGGCTGGGTGGCGGTCTGCTCGAACCTGATCCCGAAGATGTCGGCGCGGCTGTTCGAGCTGGTCGCCGACGAACAGGACATGCCCGCGGCGCTGGCGCTCTACAAGGAGATGCTGCCGATCGTGCGCTGGGTCGGCGGCCACCGCTACGTGGCCGCGTCGAAAGACGGCCTCACGATGATGGGCCTGCCGGTCGGCAAGCCGCGTGCGCCGCGCCTGCCGCTGCCCGAAGCCGATGCCATCGACCTGCGTCGCGAACTTGACCGCCTGGGGCTGCTGGGCTCCATTGCCTGAGACCTTGCGGGACAGACCAAGAAACTGCGCAGCAGTTTTTGCTCTGTCCTCGACTTCCTGAGACCTTGCGGGACAGACCAAGAAACTGCGCAGCAGTTTTTGCTCTGTCCTCAACTGACTAGATACCGCTTCCGCCTCGTTCCATCTCACCAGGAAACCCCCATGAAACTGCTTCCCGCTCTCACCTCGGCCACGGTTCTTTTCATCCTCGGCATGGGCATCGCGAACGCCCAGGCCTGCAAGTCGCCGGTGCCTGAATCCGCCCTGATCAAGAAGGGCACCTTGATCATGTCGGTCAACCCGACCCTGCCGCCGATGCAGTTCGTCGACCAGACCGGCGCGCTCAAGGGCATGCGCGTGGAGCTCGGCGAGGCGATCGCCAAGCGCCTGTGCCTGACGCCCGAGTACGTGCGCATCGAGTTCTCGGCCATGATCCCGGGCCTGCAGGCCGGCCGCTGGGACGTGATCAACACCGGCATCTTCTACACCGACGAGCGCGCCAAGCTGATGCAGATGCTGCCTTACGAAGACCAGGCGATCAGCATCAGCACCGCCCGCGGCAACCCGCTCAAGATCACCAAGCCCGACGACCTCTCGGGCAAGAGCATCGGCGTCGAGCTCGGCGGCTTCGAGGAGCGCAAGGCGCGCGAACTCGACAAGCAACTGACCGACAAGGGCCTGAAGGGCATGACCATCCGCACCTTCGAGAACTTCGCGATGGCCTTCCAGGCGCTGCGCGCCGGGCAGGTCGAGGTGGCGCTGTCGATCGACTCCACCGGCGCCGAGTACCAGAAGCGCGGCGATTTCGAACGCGTGCTGAACGGCCTGTTCCCGACGCCGGTCGCACTGGCCGCGAAGAACAAGGAGCTCTCGGTCGCCATGGCCAAGGCGCTCAACGACATGAAGGCCGACGGCAGCTTCCAGAAGCTGTTCGACCAGTACGGCGTCAAGGCGATCGACGGCGCGGTGGTCGTCAAGGGCCCGGCGAGCTGAGCGCGCCGCACCACCACTGAGCCAGAGAGGAAGGAAAGTCCATGGGACAAGGCTGGAGCTGGTCGGGGTTTGCCGACTACCTGTTCAATCCGTACATCCTGAGCGGCGCCGTGACCACGCTGTGGCTCACCCTCGCGTCGATCGCGGGCGGCCTGGTCGTGGGGTGTGCGCTGGCCTTGGCCCGCCTGTCCAGCCACCCCTGGCTGGCGGCGCCGGCGCACTTCTACATCTGGGTCTTCCGCGGCACGCCGCTGCTGGTGCAGCTGATCATCATCTACACCGGGCTGCCCCAGCTCGGACTCAAGCTGTCGGTGGTCGAGTCGGCGCTGCTCGGCCTGATCCTCAACGAGGCGGCCTACCTCGCGGAGGTGGTGCGCGGCGGCATCCAGTCGGTGCCGGCCGGCCAGACGAATGCAGCGCGCGCCGTCGGCTTCAGCAGCGCGCAGGCGATGCGCTACATCGTGATGCCGCAGGCGATGCGGCTGATCATCCCGACCTTGGGCAACAGCATCAACGGCCTGCTCAAGACCACGTCGATCACCTCGGTGATCTCGATGGAAGAGCTGCTGCGCCGCACCCAGGTGCTGATCCAGGAGAAGTTCATGGTGCTCGAGCTGTTCATCGTCGCCGCCATCTACTACCTGCTGATGACCACGGCCTGGGATTTCATCCAGCGCCGGATCGAGCGCCACTACGGCCGCGCCTACGGCAACGCCAGCACCGGCGCGCCGGTGGTGCCCGACGCCGTGCTCGAGCAACGCTAGCCGGAGCCACGCCATGAACCCCTACGACCTGATCCTTCGCAACGCCGACATCGCCACCGTGGGCGACCGCTACCGCGCCGACATCGGCGTGCGCGACGGCCGCATCTGCGCGATCGCGCAGCAGCTCGACGGCAGCGCCGCGCGCGAGATCGATGCGGCGGGCCGGCTGGTCACGCCCGGCGGCGTCGACGGCCACTGCCACTTCGACCAGCCGACCAGCGACGGCTCGCGCTTCTCGGACGATTTCTTCACCGGCACCCGCTCGGCGGCCTGCGGCGGCACCACCACGGTGCTGCCTTTCGCGGCGCAGCAGAAGGGGCGCAGCATCCAGGAGGCGGTCGACGACTACCACCGCCGCGCGGAAGGCAAGGCGGTGATCGACTACGCCTTCCACCTGATCGTCGCCGACGCCACCAAGGACGTGACGCAGCGCGAGCTGCCGGCCCTGATCGAGAAGGGCTACACCTCCTTCAAGATCTACATGACCTACGACGATCTGAAGCTGGCCGACCGGCAGATCATCGAGGTGCTGGCGGTTGCCCGCCGCCACGGCGCGATGACCATGATCCATGCCGAGAACAGCGACTGCATCGCCTGGCTCACCGAGCAGCTGCTCGATGCCGGCCTGACGGCGCCGCGCTATCACAGCAGCTCGCGGCCGATGGCGGTGGAGCGCGAGGCCACGCACCGGGCGATCGCGCTGGCCGAATTGATCGACACGCCGATCCTGATCGTCCACGTGTCGGGCCGCGAGGCGGTCGAGCAGATCCACTGGGCGCGCGGGCGCGGACTGCCGATCCATGCCGAGACCTGCCCGCAATACCTGTTCCTGAGCGCGGAGGATTTGGGGCTCAATCCCGACGATCCGATGCACGGCGCGCGCTGCATCTGCAGCCCGCCGCCGCGCGACAAGGCCAACCAGCAGTTCATCTGGAACGGCCTCGCGAGCGGCCTGTTCACCATCTTCTCGTCCGACCACGCACCGTTCAACATCCACGGCAGCGACGGCAAGCGCGTGGCCGGCGACGACGCGTCTTTCGATCGCATTCCGAACGGCATTCCCGGTGTCGAGACGCGGCTGCCATTGTTGATGAGCGAAGGCGTGATGGCGGGGCGCATCGACATCCACCGCTTCGTCGAACTCACGGCCACCAATCCGGCGCGGCTCTACGGGCTCTATCCGAAGAAGGGCACGATCGCGGTCGGCGGCGACGCCGACTTCGTGGTCTGGGACGTGTTCGACGAAGGCCATGAAAAGGTCATCGCCAACGACATGCTCCACCATGCCGCCGACTACACGCCCTACGAGGGCATGAAGCTGCGCGCCTGGCCGGGCGTCACGGTGTCGAGGGGGCGGGTGGTCTGGCAGGATGGCGTGTTTTCGGCCGAAGCCGGCTCGGGCCGGTTCCAGCCCTGCCTGCGGCCGCGAACGCCCAATGCCGCGAGCCCGCTCGACAAGTGGCTGTGAGCTTTCCGGCTCCCGCCGCACCGGCCTGCTAAGCTTTTCCCCGTCCCTTCGTGGAAACCGTTCACCTCCGCATGCCAAGCCTCCCCAGTCCGGCGCAACCCGCCACCATCACCATCGCACCGCTCGAGGTGCGCTCCGCCAGCCTGGCCGAGCAGGCTTACACGAGCCTGCGCACGCTGATCCTCGACCGCAAGATCTCGCCCGGCAGTCCGCTGCAGGAAGGCCGCCTGGCGGACGACCTGCGGATCTCGCGCACGCCGATGCGCGAGGCGCTGGTGCGGCTCGCCGGCGAGGGCCTGCTGGTGCGGCGCGACGCGCGCTCCTATGCGGTGCGCGCGCTGGGCACCAAAGAGTACTTCGACTGCATGCGGGCCCGCGAGGTGATCGAATGCGAGGCCATCGCGCAGGCCTGCGGCAAGATCACCGACGCCGAGATCGATGCGCTCGAAGCCGATCTCAAGACCCTCGACAGCGGCGAGCACGACGAGACCGAGCACTGGCATTTCGACGACCGCTTCCATCAGCTGATCTCGACCGCCAGCGGCAACGTGGTGTTCCCGCGGCTGGTCGAGGAACTGCGCGTGAATGCGCGGCTGTTCCGCCTGCACAGCCCGCTGCACCGGCAGCGCGAGAACCACGACGAGCACGGCCAGATCATCCAGGCCCTGCGCGCGCGCGACCCCGAGCGCGCGCGGGCGGCGATGCGCGAACACCTGCGCAACCTCCAGGAAGACGTCAAGCGCGCGATCATCGAGTGAGGTTCGCGCCGAGCGGCGGCGCCACGTCCTCGAGCGGCCTGCGCTCCGCGTCCACCGCGTAGCGCAGGGCCATCACGCCGGCAAAGATGACCAGCGCAGCGCCAATGGCGTAGCCGATGGCGACCGCGCCGCGGCTGCCGGTCTCGATCAGCGCACCGAACAACACCGGCGCCGCGAAACCGCCGGCGCCGGTGCCCACCGCATAGAAGATCGAGATCGCGACCGCGCGCATCTCGAGCGGGAACACCTCGCTGACGGTGAGGTAGGCCGAGCTGGCCGCCGCCGAGGCGAGGAAGAACACCGCCGACCAGCAGAGCGCCTGGCTGCGGGCGTCGAGCCAGCCCTGCATGAAGGCCCAGCCGGTCAGCGCCAGGCCGACGCCCGACAGCACGTAGGTGAGAGCGATCATGCGGCGCCGGCCCACGTGGTCGAACAGCGGGCCCAGCAGCAGCGGCCCGAGCACGTTGCCGAGCGCGAACGGAAAGATGTAGAGCGCGACTCTTTCGGCGGGCACGCCGTGGAAGCGGGTCAGCACCAGCGCATAGGTGAAGAAGATCGCGTTGTAGAAGAAGGCCTGCGAGACCATCAAGGCCAGTGCCACCGCACTGCGCTGCGGGTAGCGCCGCAGCAGCACGTGGGCGACCTCGCGCCAGCCGGGGCGGGCCCGGTCTCCGAAGCTCAGGTGGCCGACCGGCGGCGCCAGCGGCCCGTGCCGTTCGCCCACCTGGGCTTCGATCTGCCGCACGATGCACTCGGCTTCCTCGGCGCGGCCGTGGGCGATCAGCCAGCGCGGGCTTTCGGGCACGTTGCGCCGCACCAGCAGGATCGCCACCGCGAGCAGTGCGCCGAGTGCGAAGGCGGCACGCCAGCCCCGCACCGGGCCGAGCACCTGCGGATCGAGCAGCCACAGGCTCAGGCCGGCGCCGAGGGCCGCGCCGATCCAGAAGCTGCCGTTGATCGCGAGATTCACGCGGCCGCGCACGCGTGCCGGGATCAGTTCGTCGATGGCCGAGTTGATGGCCGCGTACTCGCCGCCGATGCCGAGGCCGGTGGCGAAGCGGCACAGTGCGAAGAAGCCGAAGTTCGGCGAGAAGGCCGTGGCCAGCGTCGCCGCGGCATACACCGCCAGCGTGACCAGGAACAGCTTCTTGCGCCCCAGCCGATCGGCCAGCCGGCCGAACACCAGCGCGCCGATCACGGCGCCGCCGACGTAGAGCGAGCCCGAGCCGCCGATCTGCGCTGCGGTCAGGCCCAGCGTGTCGGGCCGCTCGAGCACGCCGCCGATCGACCCGACCAGCGTCACCTCGAGGCCGTCGAGCACCCAGGCCACCCCCAATGCGACCACCACGCGCCAGTGCCAGCGCGACCAGGGCAATCGGTCGAGTCGAGCCGGGATGTCGGTGCGGGTCATCGCCGCCCAGTCTAGGGCCTGCGAACAGGCCCTGGGCAGCGCCGCGAGGCGCTCTCGTCGGACGAGCACCCGTTTCAGCGGATCAGGGTCTGTTCACCTACATCGACCAGATGCGCGGTGGCTGGCTGGCCATGTTCCAGAGTTCGGCGCGCCAGGCCTTCCAGACCTGGCGCAGCAGATGCATGGCCGGCTCCACCACCGGCGCCAGGGTGCGCAGCACGATGATCTCGGCATGCGGACTGGTGGCGCCGGCGCTCTCGTGCAGCGTATGTGCGTCGATCAGCGAGCGGGCGACGTCGAGCGCCGCATCGCGCCGCGCGCGCGCAATGGGCGAGCCGGCGACGAAGAAGATCGACGCCAGGCAGCGCTGGCCCGCCAGGCCGAGCGGGCTCTGGAGCAGGCGCCGGTCCCGGGCGTCGATGCGCCCGCGCTCCAGCCAGACGCCCGGCACCTCGATGTGCTGCTGCAGCGTGCCGAGTTCGAAGGGCTTGCCGGCGTTCGGCAGGCCCAGCGCCGTGACGTCCCAGCCGATCAGCTCCGCGCCTTCGTCCAGGCGCAGGGTCAGCCGGTTCTCGGCCCGGCAGCCGCTGAAGCAGATCGCCTCGAGCGGCAGCCATTCGAGGCGGGCACCGGCCTCGACCCGCAGCGCGGTGCGCTGCAGCGCCAGTTCGCCGTCGGAACGGTAGAAGCGCGAGGCGCCGGGCGTGGTGATGAGCCCGTGGCTGCCGGCGGCCGCTCGCACGCGGATGTCCAGCGTGTCGCCGCCGACCAGTCCGCCCGGCGGATGCACCAGCACGTTGTGGCAGACCGCATCGCCCTCGGGGTAGAGGCTCTGCAGGATGCGCAGCGGGCCTTCGTGGCGGAAGCGCGCGACACTGCGGTGGTTTTCGGATTGGTAGTCGAGGTCGAGTCTTGCGTGCCAGGGCATGCGGCAAGTGTAGGGACTCCGGCGCCTGCCGCTTCAGGTCTTCCACGCCCCGACGTGCGCCGCGCCGGCTTCGTCGACCAGCGCCGGGCCGATGCACTCGATCGGATGCGGCGAGGCGCGAAACACGTCGCGGCAGGACAGCTCGGGATCGCGCTGGTCGCGGCGCTCGCCGCGGAACACGCGCAGCCGTTGGGCGTCGATGCCGAACACCACGCGGCCGATGTTCGACCAGAAGATCGCGCCCGCGCACATCACGCAGGGCTCGCCCGACGAATAGATCGTGGCGCCCGCGAGCTCTTCGCGCGACAGCTTGCGTGCCCCGAGCATGCGCACCGCGTTGGTCTCGGCATGGCCCGTGACGTCGCCGGTCTCGGCCGTGTTGCAGTAGGCCTCGGCCAGCACCTCGCCGTCGGCCGAGACCACCACCGCGCCGAAGGGACGGTTGCCGCGCCGGCGTCCGGCGTGCGACCAGACGATCGCCTTGCGCAGGTAGCGGCCGTCGCGCTCGTCGAGTGCTTGTTCAGCGGGAAAGTTGTCGGATGCGAGTGAGCTCATTCGGAACCCTTCGTGCTTCGCACTGCGGTGCGAGCCCCCTTCGGAACGGCCGGGCGGGGGCTCATACCTTGATGCTACGTTCATTGCGCGCCGGCAGCATCGAGCTGTTGAAGATTGCGTCGGCCGACGGCCTGGTCTTGAGGCCGAACACCTCGGCCACCTCGTCGACCTGCTGCTCGAGCAGCAGCTTCCGGATGTCGCCGAGGCCATGCCCGCGGGTGTCGGCCGCGCCGACATACTGCGCGGTGATGGCCCAGCGCTCGAGTTCGATCTTCGGATCGAGGATCGGTTCGCGCTGGCGCATCGCCGCGATGCTGGGCGCCGGACTGGCGAAGGTCTCGACGATCGCGCGGTTGGTGGCGCGCAGGAAGGCCGCCACCGCCTTCGGGTTCTGGGCGATCAGGTTGCTGCTGGCAAGGATCGCGTTGCCGTACAGGTCGACGCCGGCATCCGCGTACTTGAGCACCGAGAGCTCCTCGGCCTTCATGCGCGCGAACAGCGAAACCGCCGAGTCGTGGAAGTAGGTGGCGGCATCGACGTCGCCGCGCACCATCACGTTGTCGCGGGCGCTGAAGTCGGTGGTCTGCCACTGGAAGGCGTCGACCTTCATGCCTTGCTTGCGCGCCACCATCGGCCAGGCGCGACGCGTCGATTCGACGGCCGCGGCCGCGACCTTCTTGCCTTGCAGGCTCTTGAAGTCGGTGCTGACGCCGCGGTCCTTGCGGCCGATGATCACGAACGGTGCGCGGTTGTAGTACTGGTAGACCGCCTGCACCATCGGGGTGCCCGGGTTCTGCGCGTTGAACTCGACCAGCGCGCTGATGTCGCCCAGGCCCAGCTGGTAGACGCCGCTCGCGATCCGCGTGATCGACGCCACCGAGCCGGCGCCGGTGTCGATCGTGACGTCGAGGCCCTCGTCCCTGTAGTAGCCCTTGCTCTCGGCCAGGAAGAAGGGCGCGGTCTGGCCGTTGATCCGAAAGTCCAGCGTGAACTTGAGCGGCGTCGGCTTGCTGCCCTGCGCGAAGACGGCGGGGACGGCGAGGGCGGCGGCGCAGGCGGCGCCCGTGGTGATGAAGCTGCGGCGTTGCATGCGTTTGATCTCCGGAAATCGAGGGTCTTGAACACCGCGCCATGGGGCGGCGAGGCACTTCAAGAGCAATTTCCGGGCGGTGCACGAACGGGGTGCGTGCGCTGCTGAACGCTTCTACTCTTGCTCATCGGTACGCAGGACGCATGCCAGCTGTCTCGGGCCCGCAAATTGCATGAAGAGCGGCGCAGAGTAGAAGCGTTCAGCTTTGGCGCGCAGGCCATGGCGGGAAATTGCTCTTTCAAGTTGGACCTCACGCAACCGAAGGAGTCTTCTCATGCTCGTCACGCAGCAACCCGTCTTTCGCAAGTTCTGGCATGCCGTCATGCCCTTGGCCGATCTGCAGCAGGGGCCCAGGCCCTTCACGCTGCTCGGCGAGAACATCGTCCTGTTCCTCGATGCCGAAGGCCAGCCCGCCGCCTTGCGCGACCGCTGCTGCCACCGCACGGCGAAGCTGTCGAAGGGCTGGTGCGTCGACGGCGAGGGCAAGGCCTGCGGGCAGGGCGCCATCCAGTGCGGCTACCACGGCTGGACCTACGACCGCGGCGGCCAGGTGATCCGCATCCCGCAGTACGAGGCCGACCGCAGGATCTCGCCCGAGTACAAGACCACGGCCTACCACTGCAGCGCGCGCTATGGCTATGCCTGGGTCGCGCTCGAGGAGCCGATCGCCGAGATTCCCGCGATCCCGGAGTTCGACGACCCGGGCTTTCGCACCATCCACCAGTTCTACGAAGAGTGGCAGACCAGCCCGATGCGCGCGCTGGAAAACTCCTTCGACAACTCGCACTTCAGCTTCGTGCACCGCGCGACCTTCGGCGTGGCGTCGAGCCCGAAGCCGAGCAAGTACCAGCTGGTGGAGAACGACAGCGGTTTCTACGCCGAGACCGTGATCGAGGCGGCAAACCCTTCCAGGTTCCATGCCATCAGCGGCGTGACCGAACCGATCACCACGCGCCACATGCGCAATGCCTACTTCCTGCCCTTCTCGCGCCGGCTCGACATCGAGTACCCGTCGGGCATTCGCCACATCATCATCAACTGCTTCACGCCGATCGACGATGGCCGGATGCAGCTGTGCCAATGGCTGTTCCGCAACGACGCCGAGGCCGACTGCGCGGCGCAGATGCTGATCGACTTCGACGAGGAGATCACGCGCGAGGACAAGGACATCCTCGAGTCGACCGACCCCGACGCCCTGGTCGACACGCGGCGGCGCGGCGTCGAATACTCGATGGAGTCGGACCGCCCCGGCATGCTGATCCGCAAGCACCTGATGCAGTTGCTCGCGAAGCATGGCGAATCGGAAGTACATCGCATGCAGACCGTGCCGCACGCGCAGGCTGCCTGAAGCATTCGGGCGCTACCATCGCGTCCGATCATCAGGAGACTTTCATGAGCATCACAGTCCGCCGCGACGGCATCGCCAGTACCCGGCACATCGTCAAGATCCGCGCACACGAGTTTCCGGTCGATGCATCGCCGGATCTCGGCGGCAAGGATGAGGGGCCCTTGCCGCATGATCTCTACGATGCATCGCTCGGTGCCTGCAAGGCGCTCACCGTGCTGGTCTACGCGCAGCGCAAGGGCATTCCGGTGGAAGAGATCGAAGTGATCGTCGACCGCGACGACAGCGAAGAACGCAGGGGCACCTATCGACTGGGCACGTCGCTGCGCGTCACAGGCAATCTGAGCGAAGCGCAGCGCGAAGATCTTCTTCGCGTGGCGGGCAAGTGCCCTGTCCACCGCTTGATGACCGAGGTCAAGACCGAGATCGAGACCCGGCTGGTCTAGGCTCACCCCCAGGTTGGCTCACTTCGTGTAGCCGCCCACCCCCCGCCGGGGGCAACACCAGCGGCCCTGGCTTCGCCGGCCGAGTTGGTTGCGGCGCGAGGTCGTGCCTTGGCGGGGGCTAACCCACCACCACTTCGCTGATCTGCATCACCGGCTTGATGTCGGTGTAGTTCGCGATGTCGGCCATGATCTCTTTCGCGTGCGGCCCGAAGGCGGCCTGGAAGGCCTCCACCGAGTCGGCGAAGACATGGCACATGCCCACGTAGGTGGCGGCCTCGCCGGGCGCGCCGCCCGCGATGCCCTTGTCGATCGTGTAGGACTTGCAGGCATCGCCCATCCGGCTCTTCAGCAGCGGCATGTGCTTGTCGCGGTAGTAGGCGTGGTCGAAACGCGCGCCGGGGGTGTGGGGGTACATCACGCTGACCTTGATCATGTTCGTCTCCTTTGGAAAGAACCGGCAAGGTTGCGGGATTTCACTCCCCCTGCGAACCCCGGTGCGCCCACCCCGTCGTGTGCTTCTCGACCGCGCTGAAGAGCTCGTACATGCCCATCGCCATCGCGCCGACCACCATCAGGCCGGCGAAGGCCAGGCCCATCTGCATCGACGAGCCGGCCGAGATCAGCAGGTAGCCGATGCCCTCGTTGGCGGCGGTCATCTCCGACACCGTGGTGCCGACGAAGGCCAGCGTGATCGCCACCTTGAGCGAGGCGAAGAAGTAGGGCATCGAGCGCGGGAAGCCGATCTTCATGAGCACGTCCCAGCGCTTGGCGCCGAGCACGCGCAGCACGTCCTCGAGTTCGGGCTCCAGGGTTGCCAGGCCGGTCGCGATGTTGACCATGATCGGGAAGAAGCTGATCAGGAAGGCGGTGAGGATCGCCGGCCCGACGCCGATGCCGAACCAGACCACCAGGATCGGCACGAAGGCCGCCTTGGGCAGCGCGTTGAAGGCCGTCATCAGCGGGTACATCGCCGCATAGGCCAGGCGCGAGCTGCCGATCACGAAGCCCAGCAGCACGCCCACCATGATCGCCAGCCCGAAGCCGGCCATCGTGACCCAGAAGGTGCGCCAGGCGTGGCCGGCGATGATTTCCTTGAACTCCCAGAACTGGGTCCAGATGCGCCAGGGGCTCGGGAAGATGAACTCCGAGACGCCGAAGCCCGAGCAGATGATCTGCCACAGCACGATGACCGCGACCAGCAGCAGCCAGGGCGACCAGCGTTCGATTTGCTTGTTGTTCTTCATGGATGGCTTACTGCGGGATCGCGGCCGGCGTCTGCGCGGCGTCGCCGATCGCGTGGCTCCGGATGGCGCCGATGTGGCCGCGCAGTTCGAGCACGATGTCGGTGAATTCCTTGGTGTAGGTCAGCGCCAGTTCGCGCGGGCGCGGCAGGTCGATTTCGCGCTTGACCACGAAACGGCCCGGACTCTTGCTCATCACGTACACGGTGTCGGCGAGGAACACCGATTCGCGCAGGTCGTGCGTGACCAGGATCACGTTGAACCGCTGCTCGGTCCAGAGGTCGCGCAGGATGCACCAGAGCTCCTCGCGCGTGAAGGCGTCGAGCGCGCCGAAGGGCTCGTCGAGCAACAGCATCTTGGGCTCGTGGATCAGCGCGCGGCAGATGCTCGCGCGCTGCTGCATGCCGCCCGAGAGCTGCCACGGGAACTTGTCCTCGTAGCCGCCGAGGCCGACCTTCTGCAGCAGCTTGCGGGCCCGCTCGACGTACGCCTTCCGCTTGGCCTTGAAGGTCGAGCGATAGGGCTCGACGATCTCCAGCGGCAGCAGCACGTTATCGACCGTGGTGCGCCAGGGCAGCAGCGACGGCGCCTGGAAGGCCATGCCCGAGATCTTCAGCGGCCCGGTCACGGGCGCGCCGTCGATCCGGATCTTGCCCATCGACGGCATTCGCAGGCCCGTCGTAAGCTTCATGAAGGTCGACTTGCCGCAGCCCGATGGCCCGACGATGGCGATGAACTCGCCGCGCTTGACCTTCAGGTCGATCGCCTCGACCGCGAAGTGGTTGGCGCGCAGCAGTTCCTCGTTGTAGGCGAGCCAGACGTCCTGGAAGTCGACGAAGGGCTCGTTCTCCGTTCCCGCCGTCACTTGCGCAGAATGTTGAGCTCGGCCGCCGGCGGCAGCATCGAACCGTTCCACACCGCATCCGGATTGACGCGCGTCTTGGTCCCGAAGGCGTCCGACACCTGCGAAGCCATCAGCGACAGCCGGCCGGCGTTGACCTGGCCGAAGCCCTCGGCGCGGGCGTCGGGCGTGTTGACCACGGTGTCGATCGCAAGCTTGAGGCGGCGCGTCTCGAGTTCGCTGTTGACGATGCCGTCGCGGGCCTTGATCGATTCGATCGCGACCGCCGGATTGGCAATCACTTCCTTGGCGCCCTTGGTGAAGGCCGCGAGGAAGGCCTTGACCGCCGCCGGGTTCTCCTTGATCAGCTTGGGCGAGGCGATGATCGCGTTGCCATACAGCTTCACGCCGTAGTCGGGGTAGGGCAGGACGACGATGTCGGCCGCCTTGGCGCCGCGCGACTCCAGGTTCAGCAGCGAGGTGAAGGTGAAGCCGGTGATGGCGTCGATGTCGCCGCGCAGCAGCATCGTTTCGCGCAGGGTCGGGTCCATCGCGGTCCAGTTCACCGCGCCGATGTTGTTGGCCTTGGCGAAGATCGGGAAGGCGCGGCGGCCGGCGTCGAACACCGGCGCGCCGAGCTTCTTGCCCGTCAGGTCGGTGGGCTTGGTGATGCCGCTCTTCTTGAGCGCCATCACGGAGGCCGGCGTGTTGTTGTAGACCATCATGACCGCGACCGGTTTGTTCGGGCTGTCGGGGTTGTTGGCGTGGAACTCCATCAGCGCCGCCAGGTCGGCGAAGCCCATGTCATAGGCGCCCGAGGCCACGCGCGTGACCGCGCCGCCCGAGCCGTTGCCGGCGTCGACCGTGACGTCGAGGCCGTTGGCCTTGAAGTAGCCCTTGGCGGCAGGGTGGGTGAAGAAGGCCCCGGGTCCCTCGAAGCGCCAGTCCAGCTGGAACTTGATCGGCGTCGTCTGCGCATGCGCAGTGCCCAGCCCGAAGCTGAGCGCGGAGGCGGCGAGGAAGGTCTGGAGCAGGTGGCGCTTGTTCATTCAGGATTCCGTGAGGGGGGAGGGATGCACGGGATTCAAGCAAAAACGGTGCCGGCACGCACTTGGTGCGAACCCTTCCGGCCGGCCCAGGCAGGTGCATGCGGTAACCGTGGGTTTCCGCCGGCACAGGAGAGCGGGCGAACGAACGCCCCGCCGCGCGCACCGCAACAGGGCGTCCGGCTTTGTGCGCGGGGCGGGTGAATCAGGGAATCGGTGGCGTCACCGACAGGATGATCTCGGCATCGACGTCCCCATGATTGATGTAGCGGTGCGCGTGGATCGCTTCGAAGCTGATGGCCTCGCCTGCGTTCACCTGATGCGCAACGCCCGCCACTTCGACGGTCATCGTGCCGCGGATGACGTAGATGCACTCGACCGAGGGGTGGCTGACCGTGTCGGCGACCGAATACTGGCCCGGAACGAACACGGCGCGCAGCACTTCCATCGGGCCGTTGCCTCGGGTCAGGCGCTCGTAGCTGACGGCCCCCTTGGGGCCGATGATCTGTGTGCGCTCGCCGGGACGGCTGAGCCAGACCGACGGCGCCTCGGGGTCCAGAAACAGCGCGGCCATGGATTCGCCGAACACCGCGCTCAAGGCGCGCAGCGTGTTCAGGCTGGGCTCGGTCACTTCGCGTTCGATCTGGCTCAACAGCGTGGGCGAGACCCCGGCATCTTTCGCCAGCGCCCGCAGCGAGAGGCCGCGAGCGATCCGCAATTCATTCAATCGTTTACCGAGCACTGTGATTCAAGCATGTGTGAAAGCCGAGGCGAAGAGCATACGTGATGAATTAAATGTGTAGCTGTACTACACATTTGTTTTGCTTTGTGTGAGGCCAAAGCCAAGGGTATTCCTCTACACATAAGAGGATTGACTTGCTTTGATCGAAATCATATTCTTTGAATGTGCAGTGAGAGTGCACAAAAATTCTCATTCAGCTCAATCCATTTCTCTGCGAGGCAAGCATGACGACTCCAACATGGACGGCCGATATCGGCGCTGCTCCCAAGCGGCCGCATCTGGCGCTCCTTGCACTGCCCTTCATCTGGCAGGTCGGCTGCATTCCCCTCGTGAACGAGGTGGCGCTGCGGCCTTTCGGCATGCCCTTCCCGATGGTCTGGCAAATGGCCGGCGTGGTTTTCGCCAGCTTGATCTTCGGGCTGGTCTTCCATCTCGATCGGCGCGCAGGGCTCGAAGGGGAAGAGGCCGAATTCATCGCCGCCACGGCCACGAAGGTGTCGCCATGAAGTACACGGTTGCGGCCCTGTTGCTGCTGGCGACGGTCGTGGGAGCCATCGGCTTCGGCCGTGCAGCGTCGCGCGGCAAGACGGTGGCCGACTGGGCAGTCGGCGGCCGAAGCATGGGGACCCTGCTTTTCTGGTTCATGAATGCCGGCGAGATCTACACCACCTTCGCCGTGTTCGGCATTGCGGGCTACGCCTGGGCGCTGGGGGCGCCGGCCTACCTCGCGTTCTGCTCGGTTTCCCTCTCGTTCGCGATCGGCTACCTGCTGATGCCGAAGATATGGCGCGCCGGGCGCAGTGCGGGCTTGCTGACGCAGGCGGACTTCTTCGCCTATCGCTACGACGCGCCGTGGCTGGGCGTGATCACCGGCCTGATCGGCATCGCCAGCCTGGTCATCTACGTGCAGATCCAGCTGGTCAGCCTGAGCCTGATCGTCTCGCTGACTTTCGACCAGGCGTTGTCGCCCACGCTGTCGTTGATCGTTGCCGGGGTCCTGATGGTGGCCTTCGTCCTGTTCGCGGGCCTGCGCTCGGCGGCGTTCGCGGCCGCCGTCAAGGACGTGATGATGATCGTCCTGATGGTGGTCCTGGCCTCGACGGTCGCTCGCAAGGTCGGCGCCAGCTCGATGTTCGACATCTTCGACATGGCGGAGGCCATCCGGCCCGGCATCGGCAAGCTGCCCGGCGCCGACCCCGACGCACCGACCACCAACGTGTGGCTGATCACCGCGGCCTTGAACGTCGCCCTCGGCAACTGGGTGTTCCCGCATCTGTTCCAGATCTCGTATTCGGCCCACAGCCCGACCGCCATCCGGCGCAACGCGATCTGGCAGCCGATCTACTCGATGGCCTACTTCTTCATCATCCTGCTGGGCCTGGCCGCCCTGGTCGCGGGCACCATGCCCCCTGACAACAACATGAACGCCGCGCTGCTGCAGTTCGTGTCCACCAAGTACCCCGACTGGGTGGTCGGCCTGCTGGCAGGCACCGGCGTCTTGCTGGCCCTCGTGCCCGGCTCGGTGCTGCTGCTCACGGCCGGCACGATCTTCACGCGCAATGTGGTGACGCCGGTCTGCCCGGGCCTGAGCGAATCCAAGGGACTGCTGATCTCGCGCACCGCGCTGGTGGCATTCGCCACGCTCGCCGTGTGGCTGTCGATGGATCAGAAGGGATCGCTGGTGGCGATCCTGCTGAAGGCCTACTCCGCCATCGGCATGTTGGGCCCGGGCGTGTTCCTGGCCTTCCTGTGGAAGAGAACCTCCGCATGGGGCGTGGTGGCCGGCATCGTGGTGGGCTTCGTCGCCCTGGTCGCTCCTTTCGCACAACCGTGGTGGAGCGCGTTGTTCCCGGGGTGGGAGGTCGGCTTGATCGCGATGGCGATCAATGTGGTCACGGTGGTCTGCGTCAGCCTTGTGACCCCGCAACCCACGGCGTCCGGCGTGGCGCTGGGTGTCCGGCTGCATGCCCACCAACTGGCCCGGTCCTGAACCCTATTCGGAAATCACCCCCATGAACACCAATCCACTGGGCATCCGCCGCATCGACCATGTCGCCTGGACCGTCGCGGAACTCGAGCCGGTCATCGCCTTCTACCAGCGCGTCTTCGGCGCGCAGATCCTCTACCGCATCGGGCCGGTCGACGCGGCGGAACTGCCGCGCGAAGCCGATGGCCGCGACTGGACCGAAGCGCATGTCGGTGTCGTCGGCGCGCGGCTCGAACTCGTGCTGCTCGGCCTGCCGGGCACCATCAAGCTCGAACTCTTCGCCTATGCAAGGCCGGCCAGCGATACCACCGCCCCGGTGCGAAGCAACCACATCGGCAGCCATCACCTCGGCATCGAGGTCGAAGACATGGAGGCGGCGGCGCAGCTGCTGCGCGACAACGGTTGCACGGTCTTCGAGCGCATCGCCTTTTCCGCAGGACCGACCGCCGGTTCCCAGTACCAGTACTTCCTCGATCCCTGGCAGAACATCCTCGAACTGGTCGTGCACGGGCGGCCGTTCTGAAGCCCTCCACCTCATTTTCATTGCCTCATCGGAGCACCCCATGACACGCCAAATCATCAATCCCGAGTCCATGTACCAGACCGTCCCGTTCGGTTTTTCCCATGCGGTCCTGCAGAACGGCGGACGCACGCTTCACCTGGCGGGACAGGTCGCCTGGGACCGCGACTGCACGCTGATCGGCCAGGGCGACGTGATTGCGCAGACGCGCCAGGCCCTCGCCAATCTCAAGGAAGTGCTGGCCGCAGCCGGTGCGACGCCCGCCGACGTGGTGCGGCTGCGCACCTACGTGGTCGACCACACGCCCGACAAGCTGGGGCCGATCTGCGCCGAGATCGCCGCCTTCTACGGCGATGCCTTGCCCGCGGCCAACACCTTCATCGGCGTGCAAGCGCTGGCCCTGCCCGATTTCCTGATCGAGATCGAAGCCGATGCCGCCTTGAACTGAGGAGAAGAATCGAATGAACCGCAACGATGTCGACTGGACGGGCTACATCCCCGCCATCACCACGCCCTTCACGCGCCAAGGCGACATGGACTGGTCCGCCCTGGCCGCTCAACTGGAGTGGTATGTGCAAGAGCGCATGCATGGCGTGGTGCTGGCGGGCACTTCGGGCGAATGGTTCAGCCTGAGCGAGGCCGAGCGGGCCCAGCTGTTCGTCGAAGCCGGCCGCACTATCGACAGGCGGATCACCGTGCTCGGCGGCTGCAACGCCTACACCGCGGCCGAGGCCATCCGCCATGCGCGCGCCGCGGAGCGTGCCGGGCTCGACGGCATCCTGCTGACGCCGCCGCCCTACGTCGTGCCGAGCCGGCGCGAGCTGGTGCAGTTCTACACCGACGTGTCCGATGCCACCGACATTCCGATCTGCATCTACAACTGGCCGCGCGGCTGCGTGGTCGACATGGACGTCGAACTGCTCGACGAGCTGGCCGAGATCGACCACGTGGTGGCGATCAAGAATTCCACCCCCGACTTCGCGCTCTTCCTGCAGGGCGCCTATGCGCTGCGGCACAAGGTGCGCTACTTCAACATGCCCACCTCGGCCCTCGGCGCCGACCTGGCATCGCTGGGGATCAGCGATGGCCTGATGGGCGCGGGCGGCGTGCTCGGCGCGGACCATCCCGACTTCTGGCGCCGTGTCGCGGCCGGCGACAAGGCCGGCGCGATCGCGCTGGGCGAACGCGACCGGGTCCTCATGAAGGCCTGGTTCAACAAGGACTTCGCCGGCAACTTCGGCAGCGCGCAGGCCATCCTCAAGACCGCGCTGCGCCTGCGCGGCGTTCCTGCGGGCCATGTGCGTCGACCGCTGCTCCAGCTGAYGGCGGGCGAAGTCGAGCAGGTTCGCGCCACGCTCGAAGGGCTGGGCCTCGCCAACGTCCCGCTCGCCGACACGTGATCCCTCCGGTGTTCACGGTGAAAGACCGGCCCGACCGCATCAGCACCCTGGTGGTGGGCGGTGGCCTGCTCGGCTGCGCGGTCGGCTATCTGTTGGCGGCCGCGGGCACCGAGGTGCTGCTGGTCGAGAAAAACCAACTCAACGCCCAGGCCTCGGGCCAGAACGCCGGCAGCCTGCATTTTCAGCTCGAGTACCGGATGATCGAGAACGGCGAGTCGGCCGCGCGCAAGGCGGCCGAAGCCATCCCCCTACACCTGGACGCCCAGCGCGCCTGGAGCCACCTCGAGGTCGAGCTCGGCGCCGAGCTGGGCGTGGTGCAGCATGGTGGCTTCATGGTCGCCGAAACGTCCGAGCAGGTGGAGCGGCTGGGTCGCAAGATGGCGCTGGAACAAGCGGCGGGCCTGCAGACCGAGTTGCTGGACCGCGCCGCCGTGCGGGCGCGTGCGCCCTATCTGGGCGAGGCCGTCATCGCGGCGGCCTTCTGCGCCGCCGAGGGCAAGGCCGATCCGCGGCGCTGCGCGCTGGCCTACGCCCGCGCCGCGATGCGCCTGGGCGCGCAGGTTCACTCGCGAACCGGCGTGCAATCGATGCGCCGCAACGGACGCGGATGGCATGTGGCCTTCGACGACGGCGGCGTCTGCCAGGCCGAGCACGTGGTCATCGCCGCAGGCGCATGGTCGGGGCGGCTGGCACTGATGGCGGGCGTCGTCCTGCCGGTCAGTCCCGTCGGCTTGACGATGGCGGCCACCGCACGCACGGCACCCTTGATCGCGCACCTTGTCCAGCACGCCGGGCGACGCCTGTCGATGAAGCAGACGCCGGAAGGCAATGTCCTGATCGGCGGCGGCTGGCCCGCCGCACTGCGGCAATCCGGCGGCCAGGTCGATCTGGACCGCCGGCCCGAACTGCTGCTGCCCTCGCTGGTCGGCAACATGACTGCCGCGGCTGCCGTCGTGCCCGCCGTCGCTCATCTTCCGGTGCTGCGCGTCTGGACCGGCACCACGGCCCTGATAGCCGACCAGTTGCCGTTGATCGGTGAAGTGCCCAAGGCCGCGGGCCTGTTCATCGCGACGGGCGGCTCGGCCTTCACGCTCGGCCCGACCTACGCGCGAATCCTCGCCGACAAGATCCTCGGCCGGCCCGAGGCCTTCGACGTGCGTGCCTACGACCCTCGACGTTTCGGGAGCCTGACCCTTGCCTGATTGCATCCGCATCGATGCCGACGTGACCCGGCCCGCGCCGATCTGCATCTACATCAATGGCGTCGCCACCTCGTGCCATCCGGGAGAGACGGTGGCGACGGCCTTGCTGGCGGCGGGCATCGTCGTCTTCCGCCGCACGGCGTCGGGCGCTCCGCGGGCCCCGGTCTGCAACATGGGCGTGTGCTTCGACTGCCTGGTGACCATCGACGGCCGACCCGCGGTGCGCAGTTGCATGACGCGCGTGGCAGAGCACATGCAAATCGAGGTGCCGCGCCATGATTGAGGAATCCACATTCGACCTCATCGTCGTTGGCGCTGGCCCGGCCGGCCTATCGGCCGCACTGACGGCCGCCGAGCATGGCTTGCATGTCGTCGTTGTCGATGAACAGCACGACGTGGGTGGACAGATCTTCCGCCAGCCCCCGCAGACCTTTCGCAGCCCGCCTTCGAGCGCATTCAAGAGCTACGCGTTCGGCGAGCCCTTGCTCGAGCGTGCGCGCCGTTCKAAGGCCATCGAATGGCGGCTGGGCCGCGCGGCCTGGGGGGTGTTTCAACCGCCCGGCGGCGGCCGCGTGCGGCTGGCCATCTCGCAAGCCGACGACACCGAACTGCTCGAAGGCCGATCGCTGTTGATCGCCACCGGGGCTTACGACCTGCCGGTGGCGTTTCCCGGCTGGACCTTGCCCGGCGTGATGTCCGCGGGCGGTATCCAGACGCTGGCCAAGAGCCAGTTCCTGCGCGCCGGAAAGCGCTTTGTGCTCGCCGGCTCGCATCCGCTGTTGCTGCTGGTCGCCGACCTGCTGGTGCAGGCGGGTGGCGAGGTTCTCGAGGTGGCCATCGCGCGGCCCAAGCCCGCCGTGAACGAACTGCTCGCCGGGTGGCCGGCGGTCCCCGGTCACTTCCGCCTGCTGGCCCAGACCGCAACGGCACTGCGCAACCTCCAGCGGCATGGCGTCCCCGTCCGTTTCGGCACTCTCGTGCTGCGCGCGCAGGGCGATGACGCCGTGCAGCGGGTGACCTTGTGCGATGCCGACAACGAGTGGCATGCACGCCCCGGCACCGAGCGGGTGCTTCAGGCCGACACCCTGGTCGTCGGCTACGGACTGCTGGCCTCCAGCGAGCTGGCCCGTCAGGCCGGTTGCGCCGTTCAATGGCGTCCCGCAGAGGGCGGCTGGATCGTCCAGCACGACGAGCGCATGCGCACGACCGTGGACCCCGTCTATGTCGCCGGTGAGCCGGCCGGGGTCAACGGTGCCGAAGTCGCCTTTCTCGAAGGGCGGTTGGCGGCGCTGAACATCGTCGCCGGGATCCGTGGCGAGGCGCCTTCGGAGGCGCAGGCGGCGGCCTTGCGGCAGACGACTCGCGCCATCGCCAAGGCGCGGCGCTTCACCGACGTCGTGCTGCGCTTCTTCGAGCCGCGGCTCGATGCGCTGGCGCGACTGGCCGCCGACGACACGGTGATTTGCCGCTGCGAGGAAGTCCCGGCCGGTACCGTGCGCGAGTTCCTTGGCGACAACCCCCATGTGAGCGACGTGAACAGCGTGAAGCTCGCCTGCCGGACCGGCATGGGCTATTGCCAGGGGCGCTATTGCCAACACACCGTCGCGCACCTGCTGGCGCAGGCCCGAGGGACCGAGGTCGGGTGCCTGGGCGTCTTCGCGGCGCAGGCGCCGATCAAGCCGGTCTCGGTGATCGCGCTGGCCCACCTCAAGGCATGACGAGACGGCGGATGGTTTTCACACGACGAACAGCAGCAATTGATGAGCATTCTGGGACAGCTGGCCGAAGCCATGCGCAACAAGACGGTCCGCACCGTCGACCTGACGCAGACCCTGAGCGAGGACTTCCCGCCACTCCAGCTGCCGGCGCAGTTCGGCCAGGTCAGCGGCTTCAAGATCGAGCGCATCTCGCACTACGACGCCGCCGGACCCGCCTGGTACTGGAACAACTTCAGCTGCGGCGAGCACACCGGCACGCACTTCGATGCGCCTGCTCACTGGATCACCGGCAAGGACCTGGGGGCGAACACCGTGGACACCATCGATCCCGGCCACTTCCTGGCGCCGGCCGTGGTCGTGGATTGCAGCCGGGAAGCGGCCGAGGACGCCGATTGGCTGTTGAGCGTCTATCACTTGAAGCGCTGGGAATCCGCGCACGGGCGCATTCCCGAAGGTGCCTGGCTGTTATTCCGCACCGATTGGTCCAAGCGCCTGAGCAACCCGGTGGCGTTCGTCAACATGCGCGAGGACGGTGCCCACACGCCGGGTCCCACCCAAGAAGCGGTCGAGTGGTTGGTGCATGAGCGGAAGGTGCACGGATTCGGCGTGGAAACCATCAACACCGATGCCGGCCAGTCCCACGGCTGGCCGATGCCCTATCCCTGTCATACCCTGATGCACGGCGCCGGCCGCTACGGCCTGCAGTGCTTGAAGAATCTCGACCTGCTTCCGCCCGTGGGGGCGTTCATCGTCTCGGCGCCGCTGAAGATCGAGCAAGGCTCCGGCAGCCCCCTGCGCGTCCTGGCCCTCGTGGAACAGGCAGGGGGAGAGTCGCCGCTGCCGGCCTAGCGCGGCGAATTCGCGTCGGCCACCGCCAGCGCGGTCATGTTGACCACCCGGCGCACGGTCGAGGAGGCCGTCAGGATGTGGGCCGAGCCCTGCGCGCCCATCAGGATCGGGCCGACCGTGACGCCGTTGCCGCCGGTCATCTTCAGCACGTTGAAGAGGATGTTGGCCGCATCGAGGTTCGGGCAGATCAGCAGGTTGGCCTCGCCGGTGAGCGAGGTCTCGGGCAGTGCCTTGAGGCGCACGTCCTCCGACAGCGCGGCATCGCCGTGCATCTCGCCATCGCATTCGATGTCGGGCGCCATCTTGGCGAACAGGTCGCGCGCGAGACGCATCTTGCGCGCCGAGGCGCGCTCGGACGAGCCGAAGTTGGAGTGCGACAGGAAGGCGACCTTGGGCGGCAGGCCGAAGCGCCGCACCTCGTCGGCCGCCATCATCGCGATGTTGGCCAGGGTCTCGGCGCTCGGGTCTTCGTGGACGTTGGTGTCGGCGATGAACAGCGTGTATTTTTCGAGCGTCAGCGCGTTGAGCGTGGCGAAGCCCGGCGCGCCGCGCTTCAGGCCCAGCACCTGGTTCAGGATCTTCAGGTGGCTGTCGAAGCGGCCGACCAGGCCGCACAGCATCGCATCGGCGTCGCCGAGGTGCAGCATCAGCGAGGCGATGGTCGTGTTGGAGCGCCGCACCATCGCCTTCGAGGCCTCGGGCGTGATGCCGCGCCGGCCCATGATCTGGTGGTAGGCTTCCCAGTAGATGCGGAAGCGCGGATCGTCTTCGGGGTCGACGCACTCGACGTCCTTGCCCAGGCTGATGTGCAGCCCGGCCTTCTTGATGCGGGCCTCGATCACGGCCGGGCGTCCGACCAGGATCGGCTTGGCCAGGCCCTCGTCGACCGCCAGCTGGGCGGCGCGCAGCACGCGGTCGTCCTCGCCTTCGGCGTAGGCCACGCGCTTGGCGGTGGCCAGCTTGGCGGCGCTGAACACCGGCCGCATGAACATGCCGGTCTGGTAGACGAAGCGGGTCAGGTGCTGGCGGTAGGTGTCGAGGTCCTCGATCGGCCGGGCCGCCACGCCCGAGGCCTGCGCCGCCTTGGCGACCGCGGGCGCGATGCGCAGGATCAGCCGCGAGTCGAAGGGCTTCGGGATGATGTAGTCGGGCCCGAAGGCCAGTTCCTGGCCGGCGTAGGCGGTGGCGACCTCCTCGCTGATGTCGGCCTTGGTGAGGCTGGCGATCTCGTGCACGCAGGCCAACTTCATTTCTTCCGTGATCTTGCTCGCGCCGCAGTCGAGGGCGCCGCGGAAGATGTAGGGGAAGCACAGCACGTTGTTGACCTGGTTCGGGTAGTCCGAACGGCCGGTGGCGATGATGCAGTCGGGGCGCACTTCCTTCGCCAGTTCGGGCCGGATCTCGGGCTCGGGGTTGGCCAGCGCCAGGATGATCGGCTGGCGCGCCATGCTCTTGACCATGTCCTGCGTGACCACGCCGGGCGCCGAGCAGCCGAGGAAGACGTCGGCGTTCTTCATGACGTCGGCGAGCGTGCGGTCGCCGCTGTCCTTCTGCGCGTAGCGGGTCTTGGAGTCGTCGAAGCCGCCCGGCCGGCCGATGTAGATCAGGCCCTTGGAGTCGACCGCGTGGATGTTGGCCGGCTTGACGCCCAGGCCCACCATGACGTCGAGGCAGGCGATCGCCGCGGCGCCGGCGCCCGAGACCGCGATCTTGACCTCCTCGATCTTCTTGCCGACCAGTTCCAGGCCGTTGATCAGCGCCGCCGCCGAGATGATCGCGGTGCCGTGCTGGTCGTCGTGGAAGACCGGGATGTTCATGCGCTCGCGCAGCTTCCTCTCGATGTAGAAGCACTCGGGCGCCTTGATGTCCTCGAGGTTGATGCCGCCCAGCGTGGGCTCGAGCGCGGCGATGATGTCGACCAGCTTGTCGGGGTCGTTCTCGGCCAGTTCGATGTCGAAGACGTCGATGCCGGCGAACTTCTTGAACAGGCAGCCCTTGCCCTCCATCACCGGCTTGCTGGCCAGCGGTCCGATGTTGCCCAGGCCCAGCACCGCGGTGCCGTTGGTGACCACGCCCACCAGGTTGCCGCGCGAGGTGTACTCGGCCGCCAGCGAGGGGTCGGCCTCGATGTCGAGGCAGGGGTACGCCACGCCGGGCGAATACGCCAGCGACAGGTCGCGCTGGTTGAGCAGAGGCTTGGTCGGCGAGATCGAGATCTTGCCCTTGACGGGCGATCGGTGGTATTCCCGTGCGGCATCGCGCAGTGCTTCTTCGGCGGGGGAAAGGGTGTTGGCCATCGTTGTCTCCTTGCTGTCTTGGCTCAGGCTAGAGGCTACCCCAAAGTGGCCTGGGCAGGGGCCAGGGCCTCACCCACCCGCTCGGCCGACCCGAAGGCCAGCGTGAACCCGAGCGCACCGTGCCCGGTATTGAAGATCATGTTGGACGGCGCGCCTTCGAGCCGGCCGACGATCGGCACGCCGGTCGGCGTGGCCGGGCGCATGCCGGTCCAGGGGTGCAGCGCTTCCAGCCGGCCGGCCTGCGGAAACACGGCGCGCGTGGCCTCGGCCAGGGTCTCGATGCGGGCTGCGGGGATGCTGGCGTCATGCCCGACCAGCTCGGCCATGCCGGCGACGCGCAGGCGCGATCCGATGCGCGCGAACACCACCTTGCGGGTGCTGTCGGTCACGCTCACCCGGGGCGCCGCGCCGGCCGCCGGATCGACGTCGACCGTGATGCTGTAGCCCTTGAGCGGGTAGACCGGCAGGTAGGCGCCGAGCTGGCGACCCAGCCGGTGCGAGGCGGCGCCCAGCGCCATCACGAAGGCATCGGCCTCGATGTCGCCGGCGGCGGTCTGCACCGCGGCCACCCGGCCGCCGCGCGAGTCGAAACCGGAGATCTCGCTGTCGAGCACGAAGCGCACGCCGCGAGCGCTCAGCGCCCGCACGAGTTCCGTGCAGACCTTGAGGCAGTCGGCCGCGCATTCGCTGGGCGTGTGGATCGCGCCGGCGATCTGCGTGCGATAGCCAGCCAGCGCGGGCTCGATGGCGATGCACTCGTCGGCCGTGACCAGGCGCTGCCGGCTGCCCATCGCGCGCTGCAGTTCGAGCTGCCRCTGGGCGCCCGCCAACGATGCCGCGCCGGGATAGAGCACCAGCTTGCCGGTGGCCGAGAAATCGCAATCGGGCGCGACGTCGGCGCGCATGGCCTCGAAGGCCGCTCGGCTCTGCGCCGCCAGCGCCAGCAGGCGGGCGGTGCTCTCGTGCGAGGTGCGGGCATTGCAGGCCGCCAGGAAGGCCAGGGCCCAGCGCCATTGCAGCGGGTCGAGCTGCGGGCGCAGCTTGAGCGGCGAAGAAGGCGAGAGCAGCAGCTTGGGCAGTTGCTTCCAGATCGACGGGTCGGCCAGCGGCTGCACGTAGGAGTAGCTCAGCTGCGCGCCATTGCCGCCGCTCGCCCCGGCGCCGGGCGTGGCGCGGTCGATCACGCTGACCTGGAAACCCTGGCGGTTCAGTTGCCAGGCGGTCGCCAGGCCGACGATGCCGGCCCCGAGCACGCAGACGTGCATGACGATTTCCTCTCGCAGTTCCTTGGAGGGGTCGACTCTAGGCCTGCGGCGCCGTGCCGGGAAATGCCAAAAGCGCCGCAGCCCATAGCCAAAGCGCATGGCCTGGCCGCCCCATAACTTTTGGTCATGGGCGGCGGCGCAAAAGGAATTGTGATCGGCGGCCGATTGATTCCTACACTCGCTGACCTTCAACCAGCCGAAAGGGCTCGCATGAAATTCTCCGCATCGTTGGCAGCGGTTCTGCTCGCCGCCGCCACCACGGGCGCCCAAGCCGCCGACACCCTGGCCAAGATCGCCGAGAGCGGCAAGATCACGCTGGCCTACCGCGAATCGTCCGTGCCCTTCAGCTACCTCGACGGTCCGAACAAGCCGATCGGCTTCTCGGTCGAACTGTCCAATGCGGTGGTCGATGCGGTCAGGAAGAAGCTCAACAAGCCCAAGCTCGAAGTGGCGCTGATGCCGGTGACTTCGCAGAACCGGATCCCGCTGATCGCCAACGGCACCATCGACCTGGAATGCGGCTCGACCACCAACAACACGGCCCGCGCCAAGGATGTCAGCTTCGCGGTCAACCACTTCTACACCGGCACCCGGCTGCTGGTGAAGAAGTCCTCGAAGATCAAGAATTACGCGGACCTGGCGAAGAAGACCGTGGCCAGCACCACCGGCACCACCAATGCGCTGGTCATGCGCAAGTACAACGCCGAGAAGAACCTCGACATGGACCTGGTGCTCGGCAAGGACCACGCCGATGCCTTCCTGCTGGTCGAGAGCGACCGCGCGGTGGCCTTCGCGATGGACGACATCCTGCTGTTCGGCCTGATCGCCAATGCCAAGAACCCGGCCGACTTCGAGGTCGTCGGCGACGCCCTGCAGGTCGAGCCCTATGCCTGCATGCTGGCCAAGGACGACCCGGCCTTCAAGAAGCTGGTGGACGACACCTTCACCGGCCTCATGAAGAGCGGCGAATTCGAGAAGATGTACGCGAAGTGGTTCCTGCAGCCGATTCCGCCCCGCGGCGTGCCGCTGAACCTGCCGATGAGCCCGCAGCTGCGCGAGAACATCCAGGCGCCGAACGACAAGCCGGCGACCTGAACGCGGAAGGCTGCAACCCATGCGCACGCCGCAGACCGTCGGCATCCTCGGCGGCATGGGCCCGGCGGCGGGGGCCGACTTCGTGCGCCTGTTCGTCGAGGCCTGCGCGGTGCTGCTGCGGGCGCGCGGCCAGGCGGTGGACGACCAGGCGTTCCCCGAGCACTGGCTGGCCCAGGTGCCGGTGCCCGACCGCAGCGGCGCGCTCGAATCGGCGGCGCTGGGCGCGCACCAGCCGCTCGAGCCGATGCTGCAGGCACTGGGCCGGCTGGCGGCGCTGGGCAGCCGCGCCGTGGCCATCGCCTGCAACACGGCGCATGCCTGGCACGGGACGCTGCAGGCACGATTTCCGCAGATCGAGGTGCTGCACGTGGCGCGTGAAGTGTCGGCCAGCCTGGCGGCCCGAGGCGTGCGCAGCGCCGCGCTGATGGCCACCGAAGGCACCTATCGGGTCGGTCTCTACGAGCAGGCGATGGCGAGTGCCGGCATCGCCTGCCACCTGCCGCTGGACGACGAGCGGCGGCTGCTCATGCGCGGTATCTATGACGGCGTCAAGGCCGGCAACCTGGCGTTGGCCCGGTC